>JAHFDH010000112.1 GCA_023249055.1 Candidatus Methylomirabilota bacterium | reverse complement strand
GGTTCATCAAAGAGGGTCTGGCTCACGCGGTGAAGGTCGAGCGCGGGTATCCCTCGCTACCGTGCGTACGGGCGATTGTGGACGCGGGGATTCCGGTCATGGGACATGTTGGGCTGACCCCACAGACGGCGGTCTTACAGGAAGGGTTGAAGGTCCAGGGGAAAGGGCTCGATGCCGCCCGCCGCATCCTTGAGGATGCCCTGGCGCTTGAAAAGGCTGGAGCCTTCGCGATTGTGCTTGAGGCGATTCCCGGCGCGCTTGCCCGGGTCATTACCAACAGGTTGACGGTGCCTACCATCGGAATCGGCGCCGGGCTGCACTGCGACGGTCAGGTCCTGGTCCTCCACGATCTGCTTGGACTCTTCGATCGCTTCGTCCCCAGATTTGCGAAGCAGTACGCCAATCTCGCCGGGACCATCAGCGATGCGGTGAGCCACTTCCGGCAGGACGTCATCGAATCCCGATTTCCCGAGGCGACTCACACATACTCCATCGACCAGGAGACCGAGCGGGCATTGCTGGAGTTGTGAACGACTGTGCAGATTATCGATGATCCGTCGGTGATCCAGCGCCGGTGTAAGTCACTCCGGCGTCAGGGGAAGACGATCGGGTTCGTCCCCACGATGGGTGCCTTTCATGAGGGACACATCTCGCTCATGCGGAGGGCCCGCGCAGACAACGATGTTGTCGTGGTCAGTATCTTCGTGAATCCGATCCAGTTCGGGCGTGGCGAGGATTTCGACAGCTATCCGCGAGATCTACCAGACGATCTGGCTCAGACGGAGAGGGTAGGGGTTGACCTGGTATTTGCGCCGTCCGCCGAGGCGATCTATCCGAAGGGCTTCCAGACGCACGTTGACGTGACCGGGCTTACCGAGGGGTTGTGCGGTGTGTCCCGTCCGGGCCACTTTCGCGGCGTGACCACGGTTGTCGCGAAGCTGTTCAATCTTGTCAGGCCGCACCGGGCCTACTTCGGGCAGAAGGACTATCAGCAGTCGGTGGTAGTTCGCCGTCTGGTAGCCGACCTCAACTTTGACCTTGATGTCGTAGTCTTGCCGACGGTTCGGGAGACCGACGGCCTTGCGATGAGCTCCCGTAACGTTCGATTAACGTCACAGCAGCGACAGGCCGCCTCCATCTTGTATCGATCGCTCTGTCGTGCGGAAGAGCGGGTTAACGCCGGCGAGCGGAGTGCGAAGGCCATTATCGAGGAGGTGCGCGCGATGATCGAGGCCGAACCGCTGGCGCGGATCGAGTATGTCGCCCTCTGCCACCCGGACACGCTGCAGCCGCTCGATCGCATCGATGGCCCTGCGTTGTTGGCCCTCGCCGTGCGAGTCGGCGAGACCCGCCTCATTGATAACGTCCTGATTACGCTTCCCTAACTGCACGATCACGCCTGCCTGAGGGGTTTCCTGTCAGCTTTCAATAGAGGGAAGAAGCTAGAGCCAGTCGATTGCGACCACGTGCTCCGCCTGGCGAAACTCGGAGTCCCCGGTTACGACGACAGCGTTCATGCGAATTGCTGTGGCGACCGCAAAGGCGTCAGCGTAAGAGATGGGGAATCGCGCCTTAACCCGGGCAGCCTCCAGGACATCGGCGAACGAGTTAGCAATGGGCTGGATCGGCAATGTCTCCAGCCGACGAAGGAACTCGTCGGCTTGCTCGAGGGACCGATCCTTTGCCGTGATGTAGTAGACCTCTCCAATGTTGATCTCGTTCATGAGGAGAGGCTGCCCTGTGCTCACGGAAACCCGGAGGAGCGATTTAACCTTTTCGAATCCGGCTTCTTTGTTGAGGAAGGCGAGCAGGGCGAACGAATCGAGCACACTTCTTTTCTTCGTGGGCATAGTCTTCTCGTCGCTCTTTTAGCAGGGCTTGGGTCAGGGAAGGGCCACCCTGGAGCATGCCGCAGGCCGCCTCGATCGGATCCTCAGGAACCGGTTCGATGATCACCTTTCGAGTAGCAGCGAGGGTCACGAGCACCTTGTCGCCCGGTCGAAGTCTGATTTGCTCACGAAACTTGGCCGGGATCACCACCTGGCCTTTCGCCGAGGTTTTTACGATGGGCATGTTCGTTCACCTCATTCCAATTCGTTCAACGTGTATAAAGTTAGTATAACCATTCTCGTTCCGTTGTCAATCATGGGCATGGGGAGCATGGAGTAAAGAGCCTCCGCCGCCGCATCTCCTCCCTCGTATTACCCCATGCGCCTGCGGCGCATTCATGGGCATGCAGGTCCGTGTGAGAGGCCCGTAACACGCCTCACCGATAATGTCCTGATCACGGTCCGCTGACTGCTTCACTCCCGCGTCGCAACCGAGTAGATTTCCACAGCGCTGCATATTTTTACCCACCAATCAAAAATCTTTCATATTTTACTTGACAAGGGAACCTGGGTTTTCTATTGTGGCGACACAGTGGGATGAGGTGGGATGAAATGGTATAGACTTCCATGGGGAAGCGGTGAGATCCCATGTTCCGCGGAAGCTTCGAACACGCTATCGACGACAAAGGACGGCTCAGCATCCCGGCCAGATACCGCGAGATCCTCAAGCGGCGGCGAGAGCGTGAGCTGATCCTCGTTGATCCTCTCTTTGACGCCTGCATCGTAGCCTACCCGATCAAAACCTGGCAAGAGATCGAGCAGAATCTCCTGAATAAGGGGAACTCGGACAGGAAATTCCGGGAGTACACTCGCCTCATTTCGGCTCATGCGGTTGAGTCGGCAGTCGACAGCCAGGGGCGAATCCTGGTCCCTCCACAACTGAGGGAAAAGAAAGATCTGCGCCGTGATGTCGTGATTGTCGGGGTACTGGACAAGATCGAAATCTGGAACAGAGAGCGCTGGGCGTCGTTTTGCGCGCAGGAGCGCGATCCCGAGGAGTACGCAGGCAAGCTGGCGGAACTGGAAATCCGGGTATAGGTGTACGGTGTGGGGGCGCTTTGGAAGGAGATCTGACGATCGAGGACCGGCATCTCCCGGTTCTGTTGGAGGAGGCGGTAGCCGTCCTGCAACCGCGGTCGGGTGGCCGTTACCTCGATGCGACCGTGGGCTTGGGAGGGCATGCGGAAGCCATCCTGATCGGGAGCGCGCCGGCGGGCCGTCTGTACGGGATTGATCGCGATGCCGAGACGCTGGCGCTGGCCGGGAGTCGCCTCGGACGGTTCGGAAGCCGGGTCGAGTTGCACCAGGCCGATTTCGCGGCATTAGACACCATCGCCGCCGCGAACGGATGGGGTCCCTTTGATGGTATGGTATTCGACCTCGGGTTTTCATCGTTCCAACTGGACAATGCCTCCAGGGGGTTCAGCTTTATGAAGGACGGGCCGTTGGATATGCGAATGGATCGTCAGGGAGACGACAAGTCGGCGGCAGAGCTGCTGGCCAGGATCTCGGAGCGCGAACTCGCGAGGCTCCTGCAAGACTACGGCGAGGAGCGTTGGGCTCGGCGAATCGCGGCTCGGATCGTGCAAGAGCGGCAATCGCGGCCGCTGACCTCCACGGCCCAGCTTGCGCGCGTGGTGGCCTCGGCGGTGCCGCGGCGGGCGTGGCCGCGGCGGATTCATGTCGCGACACGGACCTTCCAGGCGGTACGCATTGCCGTGAACAATGAGCTGGCCAGGCTTCGTCGCGGCCTGCAGGATGCCGTTAAGTGGCTGACCACCGGAGGAAGAATCTGCATCATCAGTTTTCACTCTCTTGAGGATCGGATTGTGAAGGAGACGCTTCGAGGGTGGGCACGTTCGGATCCGCCGCGTGTCCATCTTCTGACGAAACGGCCGGTTGTCCCGACGGAACGGGAGATGAAGGCCAATCCGCGCGCCCGCAGCGCAAAACTTCGGGCTGCGGAACGGTGCTAGAGGAGGGGACGGGATGAGGAGTTACAGCATTGCCGCGTGGACGTCGGTCGGACGAGACCGGGCAAGCAGTCTGCTGAAACCGCGAGTCGACCAGATTCGGCGGTTCGATCTGCTCCAGTCGCTCGTACTGGGAGGCGCCGTCCTGGTCGTCGTCCTGTTTTACGTCTGGCAGCACATTCAGGTCGTTCGACTGGGGTATCAGGTAGAATACCTCGCGGGAGAGCGCGCCGCGCTCATTCAGCAGCAGAAAGAGCTGCGCCTTGAGGTGGCCAGACTTGTGTCGCTCCGTCGTGTAGAGGAGATTGCCCGCGGTCAGCTTGGTCTTACGAGCCCCAAGTCCGGTCAAGTGATCGTGATAGAGTAATCTTCGAAAGAACGGTATGCGGATGCAGCGTCGTGCTCGCGAAAAATCGTCCGACAAGGGCGCGATCACGCCCGCGTCGGCGAAGCGCAGCCTGTTGCGACGTCGCGTGATCATACTGTTCTGCTCGCTTACGGCAGCCCTCACGGTTATTTCCGGCCAACTCTTTTCTCTCCAGGTTTTTCGATACTCGGAGCTCGTGAGGGTTGCCGATGGGCAGACCTCTCGGCGGGTGCCGTCGGTTGCCCGGCGCGGAACAATTTATGACCGCAACGGTCGGGAGTTGGCTATCAGTGTTGCGACTTCCTCGATCTTCGCTCGGCCGTCCCAAGTAGAGAATCCGGAGCGCACCTCCGAAGCCCTGTCTGCTGCACTCCAACTGCCTGCCGAAAAGATTCTTGATCGATTGCGCGCAGGGAAGTCGTTTGTCTACATCAAACGAGCGGCGTCTCCGGAGGAGGCGGAGGCGGTGGAGCGCCTCACGCTGAAGGGGATCGGATCCGATGTGCAGAGTAAGCGATTTTATCCGAAAGCACAACAGGCGGCCCACCTGTTAGGATTTGTCGGGACGGACGATCGCGGGCTGGAAGGACTTGAACTGCAGTACGATGCCTACCTGGCCGGCAAGCGCCAGTGGATTATGCGGCAACAGGATGCCAAGCGTCGGACGATCTTCAGAGAGGAGGCCGGCGAGGCGCAGGGTGCGGATCTGCATCTGACGATCGATGAGGTGGTCCAATATATCACTGAGCGGGAACTGGAGGCTGCGGTCACCCAGTCCGGCGCGCTCAGCGGCAGCGCCATTGTGATGGATCCTTTCAGCGGCGAGATCCTGGCGCTTGCCAACTATCCGACGTTTGACCCCAATCTGTATACCGAGGCGGCGGCGTTCGCCCGCCGGAATCGGGCGGTGGTTGACTACTACGAGCCGGGGTCGGCCTTCAAGGCCATCGTGGGGGCCGGGGCGCTGGAGGAGAGGCTTGTGCGGCCCGACGATCGAATTAACGCAGAGGGGGGCGCCATTGAGGTTGGCGGGGTCACCATTCGGGATCATGAACGATTTCAGATCCTGACGTTTGCAGAGGTGCTGGCTCACTCCAGCAATGTGGGAGCCATCAAGGTCGGCCAGCGGCTGGGCAAGAGCCACTACTACGATTACATCAGCGGATTCGGGTTCGGCAATCTTACCAAGATCGATCTGCCGGGTGAGACGCCCGGTTTGATCAGGCGTCCAAAGGAGTGGTCGGCGCTCTCGCTTGCGTCGCTCTCTATTGGACAGGAGATCTCCGTGAGTCCGCTGCAGATGTTAACCGCGATGAGCGCTATCGCGAACGGCGGCAACCTGGTTCGTCCGTATGTCGCAAAATCGATCGTCGCGGCGGACGGTAAGGTCATCATCGAGAATGCGCCGAAGCCGGTCAGACGAGTCATCTCGGAAGCGACCGCGAGAACTCTTGCGACTATTCTCAAGGGGGTGGTAACGGACGGGACAGGAAAGGCCGCGGCTGTCGAGGGATTCGAGGTGGCCGGCAAGACCGGGACCTCTCAAAAGATCGATCGGACCACCGGCCGTTACTCCCGGAGCAAGGTCGTAGCGTCGTTTGTCGGATTTGTTCCGGTCGAACAGCCTCAACTGGCCATCATCGTCGTCATTGACGAGCCGACCACGCTCCGTTGGGGCGGTTCGATTGCGGCGCCGACGTTTAGAGAGATCGCTCGCGAGTCGCTGAAGCATCTCAGGAAAAGTCCGGTCGTCCAAGAGCCGTTCCGATTGGTGGAAGGGGTTCGCCATGCGGCTTTCCGACTTAATTAACGGGACCGAGCATCAGGTTCTCCGCGGCTCTATCGATGTGGAGATCCGAGCAATCCGGTACGATTCCAGGCAGGTCGGCCCCGGCGATCTATTCGTGTGTATCGGAGGGTTCAGACGGGATGGCCACGACTTCATTCAGGTCGCGTGGGCCGCGGGCGCCGTTGCCGTTCTGGTAGAGCGAACCGACCTGCCGGAGGCAGTGCTGTGTGGCGGGACGGTGGTGAAGGTGGCCGATGCCCGACAGAGTCTCGCTGCGGTGGCGTGCCGATTCCACGGGTATCCCTCGCGCGCCCTCTCCATGGTGGGGGTCACCGGGACCAACGGCAAGACCACCACCACCCACCTGGTCGAGTCGGTGCTTCGGCGCGCAGGCCATCGTGTCGGACTGATCGGCACGATCGGGTATCGCTGCGACGGGTTGGAGATAGAGGCGGCTCGAACAACACCGGAATCCTGCGATCTGCAAGCGCTCCTTGATCGGATGGCGCATCTGCGCGCCGACAGTGTGGTCATGGAGGTCTCGTCCCATGCTTTGGCTCTGCATCGCGTTGATGGCTGCGAGTTTGATGTGGCCGTATTTACAAACCTGACACAGGACCATCTCGATTTTCATGGCACCATGGAGACGTACCGTCACGCCAAGCTGTCCCTGTTTGAAAGACTGGGTGTCGGGTCCGCCAAAACGGTTGAGAAGGCGGCAGTCGTCAACCTGGATGACCCGGCTGCGGATCTTTTTCTCGGAGCGGCGCGAGTGAGACGCTACACCTACAGCGCAGAAGGGCCGGCGGATCTGTCGGTCACCGATGTCGATATGGGGCCGGATGGAATCCGGTGCCGGCTGCAGACCCCGTGGGGGACAACGGCGATTCACTCCCCG
>JAHFDH010000111.1 GCA_023249055.1 Candidatus Methylomirabilota bacterium | reverse complement strand
CATCCTTGTTGACGTCGCCGCGATGTGCATCAATGCTGTGCGGAGCCAATTCGACGACTGCGTGGATGCCTGCGAATCATGAAGCGTCTTTACGCGTTTCTCCTGTTCATTTATCTAATCAAAGCCTCAGCGGTCGCTGGAACGGCTGTTTCTCCCGCAGAAGCGATAAAACACGTCGGCGAGTCTGCCACCGTCTGTGGGCGCGTGGTCAGCGCCAACTTCGCAGCGGCCAGTCGAGGTACCCCCACGTTCCTCAACCTCGACAAACCTTACCCGCAGCAGGTCTTCACAGTCGTGATTTGGGGAAGCTCGCGTCCTCGGTTTTCATATCAGCCCGAAAAGCTTGGAGGTCGGGACATCTGCGCCACAGGAATGATCAGCTCCTACAGAGGCAAGCCGCAGATTGAAGTATCCGATCCGTCTCAACTTCAGGTTCAGCCTGCCCGGCACTAATGCTGCCGCTCATTTTCTGGCTAGTGCGGTAGGCTGGGTTGAAGAACGAAACCCAGCTACACGACTGTCATGCGATTATATACGCGCGAGAACGGCCGGTGAGTCGTATCGTGTCACGATGAATGTGATCGCATCGGCGCGGCAATAATCACTTGGTACGGTGCATCGCCGGGTTGTGCGAAGCGGTCCGGTGGGGGGAACGTGGTATATACCTCGTCGCCCGAGCGGTGGCGTCGCCAGAAGTTGTGGCGTGTCAATGAGAAGAAGCGAATTGCTGGGATTCGCGTCACTCATCCCAGCCTACTACCGCACGACTGCTGAACTCTGCGTCAGGTATGGATAGATTGACAGATGCTTGATCGCGGTGGTAGCGTGTGGCATGCCTTCTCTCGATGAGATTCGGGGAAAGATCCTACGGCGACAATACGAATTCTCGAAGCATGCGGTCGATCAGAGTATTATTCGAGATATCAGCGTCAGCGAGGTCGAGGAGATCATTACGGCCAGCGCCGAGGTCATCGAGGATTACCCGGAAGACAAGTATGGTCCCAGTTGCCTGATCCTCGGATTTACCAAGACAGGGCGGGCTCTGCACGTGCACTGCAGTTACCCCAGCCGGCCGCTCCTCAAGATCATCACCGTCTACGAGCCTGATCCAGACCTGTGGGTCGATTGTCGGATCAGAAAAGCGGAGTGAAGAGGGAAGAGATGAAAGAGACAATGGTGGATGCGAAGGTCACGTATACCTTGGAGCATGGGGGCAAGTTCTACGTCGTAGAGCACGTGCCGGCACGGGTGTGTAAGGAGACGGGCGAGCAATACTTCGCCCCTGAGACTGTGGAGCGCATCCAGGCTCTCATCAAGGGCGAGAAGAAACCCGACAAGGTCATCGAGACACCTGTGTATGAATACGCATGAGACGATGCCTCATATTGGGCTCCAGCCGACGCCGCTTCCGGCGGTGTCGCTCAGTCTGGTGGGTAGTATGATTTCACGATGAATGTGAGCGCACAGGCGCGGCAACAATCACTTGGTGCGGTGTATCGCCGAGTTGCGCGAGGCGGTCCGGCACGCGTGGCGCAATGGTCCCTTCACGTCGGGCGAGGAGTCACCGTGCTTTTCTTTTCACCGTTAGGTCAAGAGCGGCATATGCGTTGCTGACTGAATGGCGGTATCGCCAGAAGTCGCGGGGTGTCACCAGGTCTGGATTGCTGGGATTCGCTTCACTCATCCCAGCCTACCGGACTGGAAATCGATTATGCCACGACGACGGACACTTCGCCCCGCTCCTTGCGTGTGGGCCTGACGGTGATCTGCACGTCCTGTCCCAGGGCGGTGAGAAACTCCGTGAGGCGCTCGACGGAGAAGTTGCCGGAGCGGTTGCGCATTAATGCGGAGACATGAGGCTGCTTAATGCCGAGGATCTTTCCCGCCTCGACTTGGGTAAGGCCGCGCTGCTTGATGATGCGGTAAATGTGCAGCGTTAGACGCGCCTTCAGAAGTTCCTGCTCTGGATGAGGAAGGCCGAGGTCGGCGAAGACATTCCCGCTGCTGTGTTCCACCCTGGCAGGCTTTTTCGTTCTCGTGATCATGCTAATTCTGCCTTTCCGTGTGAAGACGTTCGGCCTCCGCTAGACGGCGACGAATGAGGTCAATGTCCTTCTTGGGCATGGTGATACCCTTCTTCGCTTTCTTTTGGAAGGCGTGCAGGACGTACACTGCCTCCTCAAAGCGGACCATATAAACCGCGCGCCACGTGTCGCCTTCATGGTCTGCGATAATTTCCAGCACAGATCCTCCGCCAAAACCTTGCAGCGGCTTTGCCGCCGGATCGGTTTCACCTTGTTGGGCCGCATACAGCGCCTTGCCGATATCACGCCGGACCTGGCGCGGGAAGGCGCGTAGGTCTTTTCGGCTTGAGCCGATCCATATCAGTTGACGTTCGGCCCCTTTCATTATACAAATATATGTCTACCGGTATAGGCTTGTCAAATGGCGTGGCAGCACGGTAGGCTGGGTTGAGGAACGAAACCCAGCTACATGACTGTCATGCGACCATATGCACGCGCGAGAATAGTCGGTGAGTTGTATCGTGTCACGATGAATGTGATCGCATCGGCGCAGTAACGATCTCTTAGTGCGGTGCATCGCTGGGTTGTGCCAAGCGGTCCGGTGGGGCGAACGTGGTATACGCCTGCCATCGGATTATCTCCGTCGATCCGGCCCTCACACGAACATACCTGACATTGAGAATACAGTGTGGTACACTGTGGTACACAACTCAATATGGAGGTCTGCCCATGACAACGCCAACGAAAACACTACGGCTGCGGCCGCAGCTTCGGGCTGAGATTGATCGGATTGCCAGGCGTTCGCGCCGTACCTTTTCCGAGGTGACGCAAGACCTGATCGAGGAGGCGTTGCGTATGCGGGAGTGTCCGGGAATCTACTTCGCCGATGAACCCGGGGGGCGTGAAGCCAAGGTCGCTGGCAGCGGGCTCGGAGTGTGGGAGGTCGTTCGAGACTATTTGGCCTCGGGACCCGACGAACGTACGCTCAGGAAAGCGCTGCCCCATCTCTCGGCCGCCCAAGTCAAGGCGTGCCTAGTGTACTACCGCAGGTATCCTCAAGAGATTGACGCGGAAATCCAGGAGGATGCGGCCCTCACGCACGAGGTTATTCAGGCCAGGTATCGTGGCTTGGTGTCACCTGCGTGAAATTCTATTTGGACGAGGATCTTTCTCCCAAGATTGCCGAGCGGCTCCGGAAGAAGGGGATTGATGCGGTAAGTGCCCTCGAGACCGGGAACCTCCAGCTCTCAGATCGTGAGCAGCTTGCCTGTGCCGCCAGAGAAGGCCGGTCCCTTGTGACCAGAAATGTTCGGCACTTTATCGTCCTCGCCCAGGAGGCGATCCGCCGGCAGGAACCGCATGCCGGGATCATTCTGTGCCCGCAGAGTATGCGGGGCTTCGAAGTAAAAGGTATCGCTGACGCCTTGACTCGTGTGGCCAAGCGGTTCCCTGAGGGCCTTGGCGAGTTCGACGTGCTCTATCTCTGATGTGCCTTCCGCTTCGCCGTGACCGCCTCCAGCCCACTGATCGTCACTGCGGTCATTGCACACCTCGCCCTTCGGCTTCCATCTGACTCTTCCTGCGAGAGAACGGCGATGTAGTCGCACCGCCTTCGCCCTCACAAATTGGCTCGGTTTCATATTGACAGTGTGGCCCCCTTTTGGTAGCGTGAAGGGCGGGTTTATCGTCGAGATAAGCGGTCGCCGAGGTTACCGAAAGGAGCGTGGATGGAGGAGTTTCACCGAATCAGTCGGCTGCCCCCGTATGTCTTTAATATCGTGACCGAGCTGAAGGTTAAGGCGCGAGCTCGCGGCGACGATATTATCGACTTCGGGATGGGCAACCCCGATCTGCCGACCCCTCCCCACATCGTCGAGAAGCTCTGTGAGGCGGCCAGGAATCCCCGCAACCACCGGTACTCCGCCTCGCGCGGGATCACCAAGCTCCGATCCGCCATCGCCGATTGGTATGGACGGCGCTATGGGGTGGAGATCGATCCGGAACGGGAAGCGATTGCCACCATCGGCGCCAAGGAGGGGCTGTCGCACCTGGCCCTGGCGGTCGTGGAACCTGGGGATGTGGCACTGGTGCCGAGTCCGACCTATCCGATTCATCCGTACTCGGTGATCATCGCCGGGGGGGATGTCCGCAGCGTCCGGCTTGAAGAGGGGATCGATTTCTATGGGGCGCTTGTGACCGCCCATCGGGAGAGCTGGCCGCCGCCCAAGCTGTTGATTCTGAGCTTCCCCCACAACCCCACCACTGCTACAGTCGATCTCGCATTTTTCGAAAAGGTGGTAGCGTTCGCACGGGAGCACCACCTGATCCTGATCCACGATCTGGCCTATGCGGACCTGACCTTTGATGGATACCAGGCGCCAAGCCTTCTACAGGTTCCTGGAGCAAAGGAGATCGGGGTAGAGTTCTTTACGCTTTCCAAGAGCTACAATATGCCGGGCTGGCGAGTTGGGTTCTGCGTCGGGAATCCAAGGATCATTTCGGCCCTGACGCGGCTCAAAAGCTATCTGGATTATGGAATGTTCCAGCCGATACAGATCGCCGCGATTATCGCGCTGAACGGCCCGCAGGCGTGTGTGGGGGAAACGGTTCACATCTACCGGGCGCGTCGTGATGCGCTGGTGGACGGACTGAACCGGATCGGGTGGGCTGTGTCGAAACCGAAGGGTACGATGTTTGTCTGGGCAAAGATCCCCGAGGCGTATCTGGGTATGGGGTCTCTGGAATTTTCGAAGTTTCTCCTCGATAAGGCGAAGGTGGCCGTGTCACCAGGGATCGGATTCGGGCAGTATGGGGATGGCTATGTCCGATTTGCCCTGGTGGAGAACGAGCACCGGACGCGCCAGGCCATTCACGGACTCAAGCGGGTGCTGTAAGAGGCAGCAATCAGCGATCAGCGGTCAGCCTCTGATGGCTGAAAGCTGATGGCTGAAAGCTGATAGCCGATTGATGATGGATAAGTTTCGAGAAGAGTGCGGGATAGTGGGGATTTACGGCCATCCGGAGGCCGCCAACCTCGCCTATCTTGCCCTGTATGCGCTCCAGCACAGGGGACAGGAAAGCGCCGGCATTGCGACGTCGGATGGCGGGTCTCTGCATCTGGAAAAGGCGATGGGGTTGGTGGCCGACGTCTTTTCCGAGACCAAACTTCGGCGTCTCAAGGGCTCGCTTGCCATCGGTCATGTCCGGTACTCCACGACCGGCACCTCGCAGCTTAAGAATGCGCAGCCGCTGCTCGCCGGCTACTTGCGAGGCCATATCGCCCTGGCACATAACGGCAATCTGACCAACGCCGAGAAGATCCGCCATGATTTGGAAGCGCAGGGTTCGATATTCGGCTCTACGACCGACAGCGAGGTGATCGTTCACCTGATTGCCCGCTCGCGGGAGCGGAACTTACTGGAGGCCTCCATTGATGCGCTAAGCCAGATTCGAGGCGCCTATTCTCTGGCGATCATGAACGAGACAGAGTTACTGGGAATCCGCGATCCCTACGGCTTTCGGCCCCTTTCGTTGGGAAAACTCGGCGATGCGTGGATCCTGGCGTCGGAGAGCTGCGCGTTCGATCTGATCGAAGCACAATTTGTCCGCGACATCGAGCCCGGCGAATTTATTCGAATCAACGAGAGCGGCGTGCAGTCATTTTTTCCGTTTCCGCCTGCGCCGAAGTCTCAGTGTATCTTTGAGTATGTCTACTTCGCGAGGCCGGACAGCTTTTTATTCGGTCGATCGGTTGCGGGGATTCGTAAGGATCTCGGCAGACACTTGGCGCGCGAGTACCCGGTCGAGGCCGACGTGGTGATTCCGGTCCCCGATTCCGGGGTGCCTGCCGCGCTGGGTTTTGCCGAAGAGGCGCGCCTGCCGTTTGAACACGGCCTTATCCGCAATCACTATGTCGGTCGGACCTTTATCGAGCCTAAGCAAGCGATTCGGCATTTCGGGGTCAAGATTAAGCTCAATGCTATTCAGGAGCTGCTCGAAGGGAAGCGCGTCGTTGTCGTAGACGACTCCATTGTCCGCGGGACGACCAGCCGGAAGATTGTGTCGATGATCCGGGCGGCCGGGGCAACGGAGGTCCATGTACGGATCAGTTCGCCCCCTACCATCGCTCCCTGCTACTATGGCATCGATACCCCGACACGGAAAGAGCTGATTGCCTCCACGCACGACGTCGAGGAGATTCGACGCTACCTTCGCGCTGATAGCCTCGGCTATCTCAGCCTGAAAGGATTGCAGCAGGCTGCCGGGAAGGAGAACCAAGGGGCAGCGGACTTCTGTAATGCCTGTTTCAGCGGCTGTTACCCGGTTCCCTTTATCGAGGAAGATCAGGAGCAACTCCGCCTCTTTGCGGACTAGAGAGGGCGTGGAGCACGTAGAGACATCCTGCTCAAGAGCAGGGGGACTCCCATTCTGGAGCTGGTGAACCCCCGCTCTGACACGGCCGCGACAGGGCGTGTCACATTCGTGAGCAACCCCTTTGAGTCGATGAGAAAAAAGAACGCTGCCCGTTTGCCGACGTGCGGCATCGGCGTGAATGACTGTCAGTTACCAGGTGCCGGCTATCAGTTAACGAGGAGACACGTGGCATGAGTGAAGCCAGTATCGTATTGCCAACTTTTGGCCCGCAAGAGTGGAAGATCCTCTGGTTTGTCCTGATTTCCGCCTTCATCGCCCTGGGATATGGCGCCTTCCTCGCGAAAAAGACCATCCAGGAAGACCCCGGTACTCAGGCCATGCAGGATGTGGCCATGGCGATTGAAGAGGGGGCGTTCGCTTACCTGGCGCGCCAGGTCAAGACGATGATCTGGTTCGTCATCGCCATCACAATCGGCCTCTTCTTCATGTATCGCGCGATCTATGAGGGGATGCTCCTGCCGCTTGGTGTGGCGCTTGCC
>JAHFDH010000015.1:4427-23947 GCA_023249055.1 Candidatus Methylomirabilota bacterium | reverse complement strand
AACGGATCGCTCAGGTGCCGAGACATCAGTTTACCCTGAAGCTGGGCTACACCAACCCGGCTCTCGTGAACGTATCCGTCCAGGGGCGGTTCATCGGGGATCAGTTCGAGGACGATATCAACTCGCTGAAGCTCGGCGACTACTTTGTCGTGGACCTTATGCTCTGGCGGCCGATCCCCCTTCCCAAGCTGTCTGCAGGAGAGATCTTCCTGGCGGTGGAAAACCTTTTCAATAGGACGTATGACGTCGGCAAAACCGCCGATGGTGTCGTCACCATAGGCACCCCTGTGCTGGTCCACGGCGGCGTCAGGGTTCGTTTCTGACGTAAGGGTGTGAGACCACCTATGCCCTGGCATCGGCTTCGCGCTGCGGTGGTGTTCGCAACATGGCTCATTGTTAGCTCTGTTGAGGCGCAAGCTCAGGGCGTTGAGCCAGAGCCGGAGATTGTCCCACTTCCGGAGATCGTGGTTACCGCGCCGACCCGCCTTACCGAGGCCCCGCTTCCCTTGGCGGAGATCCCTGCCAGCGTCCAGGTCATTACAGGCGAGGAGATTGAACGCTCGCAAGTGCTCAATCTTCAGGACGTGATGCAGGCGCTTCCCGGCGTTCATCTGAACGACCAACAGGGCAACTCCTATCAGTTCGATCTCTCCTTCCGAGGCTTCACCGGCAGCTCTGTCACAGGAATTCCTCAGGGAATCAGCGTCTTCATTGACGGGGTCCGGGTGAACGAACCGGCCGTCGAAGAGATCAATTTCGATCTGCTGCCGCTTGACGACATCGAACGGGTCGAGCTGATGCGGGGCCCGACGGCGGTCTTCGGCAGGAACAGCCTGGCCGGTTCCATCAACATCATCACGCGGCGAGGCGGCGAGGAACGCGAGATTGTCCCCGAGATGTCGGGCGGCAGCTTCGGGCGCCGGAAGGCTGAAGGGCGCATCAGTGGAACCGCCGGGCCCATCGATTACTACTTTTCCGGTAGCCAGTTTAATGAGGTCGGCTGGAGGGATCAGTCCGACGGCCGCCTCTCCAAAGCGTTCGGGAAGCTCGGATTCCGTCAGGGCGGTACCGACATCACCCTTTCCTACCAGTTTCAGGACAACAGGATTTCACAGTCCGGGACGTTGCCCGAGAGCATCCTGAAGATAGATCGAACACAGAACTTTACCAGCGGAGATTTCTTTAATCCGAATCTCCACATGGGGATTCTCAATGTTCACCAGCGGCTCGGAGGGGGTTTTTCCCTGGCCCTCAACGGCTTCGTGAGAAAGCTCGACACCGAACAGTTTAACGTAAGCCTTCTCAGCGAGAACACCCGCTTGTTTAACGACACGCGCTCGGGCGGTGGGGCGGTTCAACTGGCGCACGAAGGTCGATTCTGGGGGCGTAAAAATACTCTGACCGTTGGGGCTGAGGGCGCGCGTCACGACGTCGATATCCGGGTGTTCGAGGAGCAAAACGATCGATCTCGTCAGCAATGTCGCGCGGACGCGCTCGCCGCGGGGTACGATCCGAATGCCGTATGTCCGGAGAAAGCGCTGACCTCCGTCCTCTCCGACAAGCAGGATACGGTTGCAGCCTATATCCAGGATACTGCTGAGCTGGGTCGCGGCCTGTTGCTGTCAGGCGACAGTCTGTACTTCACCGGGGCGCTCCGCGCCGACTATGTCCGGCACAACATCACGGACTCAAGTCCTCAAGAGCCGGGCAAGGCGTCGGGGAAGGCCTCGTTCAGCCGGGTGCTCCCTCGGGCCGGCATCAATTATAATTTCTCAAATAACTACGGCGCTTTTTTCTCCTATTCGCAAGGGTTTCGAGTGCCGGCTTTTCTGGAGCTGACCTGCGCCAAACCCGACTCCCCTTGCGTGGGCCTGCAGGCGGGTGTGGCCCCGGACACCGGTTTCTTTAAGCTCAGTCCCGTCCGGGTCAACAACTACGAAGTGGGCCTTCGGGCACGCCCGCTGCCTTGGCTGGAGGGAAGCCTGGCGCTCTACCGGACCGACGTCAGGGACGACATCTTTTCAGTCTCCAGCCCGGCCGCGCTCACAGTCTTTTTCCAGAACGTGGGGAATACTCGGCGGCAGGGGATCGAATTCGGCCTGCACGGGATGTTCCGAAACGTCCTCGACGGGTATGTCAATTACGCGCTGACTCGGGCGACATTTCGGAACAGTATCCAACTTGCATCGCCCCGGACGCCCGGCATTCCTCAGCAGGTGAACGCGGGGGATGATATCCCCATGACGCCGAGCCATCGGGTGAATGCCGGTCTGCGTTACCATCTGTACCAATGGCTGTCCCTCTCGCTTGACCTGAGCTATGTCGGCGATCAATTCCTCCGCGGCGATGAGGCCAATACCCAGGCGAAGCTCGATGACTATGTGGTGTTGAAGGCTGGCCTCGATCTGCATTGGCGGCGCGTTGCGGGGTTCGTCAAGATCAACAATCTAACCAACAATCACTATGAGACGTTTGGGACCTTCGCGCCAAACGCGAAAGTCTCCGGTCAGCCGATCGAGCGTTTCCTGAACCCCGCTCCGCCCATCAACGTCCTGGTCGGCGCCAGCTACCGATTCTGAGATCGCTGGGGCATGTTTGAAGAAAAAACTCTTCTCTCGCTTTGGGCGTATCCGCTATAATTATTGTATGGCTCCAAAGGATACTTTCGCGCTTGGACGTCAAGGAGGTCATGCCGAGGTCGGTCGGACCCCCTATCTGATTCACCCTGCCATGACGTTATTGGTCGGCTCGCAGACCGGACCGCGTCCGCTGGGCCGATTTCTTCTGAGCTCTACCGGTTTTCACCTGATCCTGGCTTGGGTGATCATCAGCTTTGGACTTCCTAAGGTCCCGTCGGCTCCGAAGCCTCTTGTTGTGACCATTATTGGGGGTGAGCGTTCTGAGGTGCCTGCCGCATCGGGACGACTTGACGGTACTCACACCAGACAACCAACCGCCCCGGGGCCGGCCGCTGCGCCTGCCAAAGCGATGGCGAAGCCGCAGATGTCGCCTCCGTCGCCTGCTCAGGCGGTCCAGGCGGTCGACGCGGTGGCTCCGGATGAGCGGGTCGCCGAGCCAAAAACCGTCGGCATGTCTTCCACTGGATCACGCGCGGCGGGTATCGACGCTGCGACAGCTTTGACATTCGGAGGGGTGCCGAGGGGACCGGTCCTGCTCGGTTCTGACGGAGATGGCGAAGCCGGCTCAGGCCCGGCCGGTCGGGGTGGAGCAGGCCGACTTGATACAGCGTTGATCGCACCGTCAACATCGTCGGTCACTGTCGGGACTGCGCAGGGTGCGGGAGGCTCGGGAGCGGGCTGGTCAGGCAATGGAGCCACCGGAGGACGATTCTCGGCCCCAAATTACGGAATCAATCCGCTGCCAAAGTATCCCCTTGTGGCGCGGGAAAAAGGCTACGAGGGAACGGTCTACCTGCGAGTCTTAGTCCGGGCGGATGGTCGCGTAGAGCGGCTGGCTGTCGATCGATCCTCCGGGCATGAGATCCTGGACCGGGCGGCGGCAGACTCAGTCAAAGAGTGGGTATTTTTTCCTGCCAAAAAGGGTGGGAAGTCGGTTGAAAGCTGGGTACTGCTTCCGGTGAAGTTCGCGCTCAACTGAAAGAGGAGCAGGTGTGACGGTTTCCTCGCAGATTCCAAGATTTCTCCCCGCATGCGCAGTCCTTCCGTTCGTCATTTCTTTATTCATCGTGTCTGTGTTTCCTGCTTGGGGGGGCAAGCCGGCGAGTAAACCTTTCTATAACGAAAACGGGCAGGTTATCCGGGAGGAAGTAGACAGTACCGGTTCCGGACAGATCGATACCTGGGTGACCTATCAGGACGGGGTCCCGATTCTTCAGGCCGTAGATACGAACAAGGACGGCAAACCCGATGCCTGGTATCACCTATCTCCGGATCGTCAGGTAAAGAGCGCTGAAAAAGACAGCGACGGCGATGGGAAGGTCGATATCTGGATTACCTACCACCAGGGAAGCCCGATCAAGGCCGAACAGGACCTGAATGCCGACGGGCGAGCCGATCGATTTATCTTCTACGAAAAAGGGAATGCCGTCCGGGCGGAGGAATCGCTGAAACGCGATGGTAGGATCACCCTCTGGTCGTTTTATGACGATGCGGGCTTGCTCATCCGGGATGAGGAGGACGCCAAAGGAGTCGGGCGGGCGACAGTCTTCTCCTATTATCAGGGGGGGAAGCTTTCGAGACGCGAAGAGGATACGAAAGGATCAGGGCAGATCGACCGCTGGTCGTATTACGATAAGGATGAACGTCTGACCAGACGTGAGGCTGCTCGAGGGGGGTCCGGACGACCTGATGTCTGGGCCTACTATGAAAACGGACAGATCATCAAGCAGGAGGAGGATACGGTGGGTCGCGGCCGACCGAACGTCGCCTACTTCTTCCAGGCAGGCGCCCTTTCCCGGCGAGAAGAGGACACACAGGGAACCGGTCGCCTGGACGTGATCGACTGGTACGAGAACGACAAGCCGGTCAAGCGGCAGCAGGATACCAGGCGGCAGGGGAAGATGGACGTCGTCACCTACCTCCGAGATGGAGTCATCCAACGGCAAGAGGTAGATACTAAATATGAGGGGCGGTACGACCTCATTCGCGTCTTTAAGAATGGTCGCCTTAGCAGAGAAGAGTATGACACCAATGGGGACGGCCGACCGGACGTGTGGGTGTCGTATAATGAGAGAGGCGAGAAGGTGTTGCAGGAAGAGGATGCTGATTACACTGGCCGGGCTCACGTGCGGTTTCGCTTTGCGGGGGGGAAGGTCGTAGACAAGGAAGTCATACTCGAAGAGCGAGCGGATGGCCCGGCGCGCCTGCTGATGCCCAAGATTCCGTAATCTCCGCGTCCCCATCCGATGCGCATTCGAAGAGAAAAATTGCTTGACAGGTCTCGCGCGAGTGCGCTATATCTCCACCGCGTTAAACAGTGTCTCTGAGGTCTCTCCTGGATGTAATCGAGTTGGTGCCGAGCACGTTCAAGGGAATGAAGGGTTCTACCTATTTTGTAGCCGATACGAAAACGGGAAGAGTTGCCGCTTCCTGTGGCTGGTTCGGGTCGGTCTTCCTTTCTCTCGTTGCCGCCTTCCTTCTGCCTCTCATTGCTTCTCAGGCTCATGCTTTGGAGCCGGCCTTTAGTTCAGCCGCTGAGGAGGCCGCCGCAAAACTGGCTGAAGCCTTTCCGGCCGTCAAGGGGTCGGTGACCGGAGTCGAGAGAGACCGGATCCTGATCGATCTGGGCGCCAAGCAGGTGTATCAGGGGATGGAATTGCAGGTCTACCGAGAGGGAGATGAGGTTAAACACCCGGTGACCGGAGAAGTCCTGGGGAGGCGGGACAAAAGGTTGGGTCTCCTCAGGGTTGTCGAGGTGAAAGAGCGGTTCTCGGAGGCGGCCATTATTTCCAGAGAGGAAGGGTCGACTATCAGGGCTAAGGATCTGGTTCGGGTCAGTTCGGACCGACTGGTGGTCGGCCTTCCCCTGATCGACGCCGGAGGAGTGAAGGAAGCAAACGTCCATTCGGTTACGAAAGATCTGGCTATTGCGCTGGCCAAGACCGGCCATTTTATGGTGATCGAGTCTCCTCTCCTCAGGACAGCCCTGGCCGGAGAGCACGCTTCGCGTATGGAATCGTTCGATGACCCCGCAACGCTGAAGCTGTTAGCAGAGAAGACGCATGTTCAGTTCCTCATTCTGGGTAAATTGAGCCCTGGTCAGCAGGGATTATTCTTAAACCTGCAGGTCGTATCGGTGGTTACCGGAGCACCGTTAACCGTCGCGAGCGTCGAAGTGACAGAGCGAGGGCCAATGGTTGTGGCGGCCCCCTCGCCTCCGTCGAGATCGACCATCGGACCAGGTTCAGGGCAGGTTCCCTCTGCCGTGTCGCGGCCCTCTTTTATTCACGCCGAGCGTCAAATCGCAGAGCCTCCAAGAACCGCTGAGCAATCGAAAGGATCGTCCTCAGAGATCGTCTCCTCCCGCAAGGTTCCTGTGGCCGGCGGCGCGTTGCGAGAGCCGGGGGCTTCCTCGTCTCTCAGTCCGGGTGAGAACGTGGCGATCCGTCCCGGTGAGAAGGCGCAAGAGTCCGTGACGTTCGAGTTGTCCGATCCGCTTCTTGCGCTGGCGGCGGGAGATCTGGATGGGGATCAGCGGCCCGAAATCGTTGGAATCACCTCCTCCGAGGTCATTGTCTATCGGTGGCAGAATCAGCGATTGGTCTCAATCGCCAGGATCGGCAGCCCCCGGCTTGTTCGTCATCTGCATCTTGATGTCGGGGATGTCAACGGTCGCGGTCGCGCCCAGATTGTTGTGACGGCTATGTCCGGGGGGCGGAATGAGCTTCAGTCGTTTATCCTGGAGCTTCAAGGGGGCCAACTCGTTCGGATCGCCGACAAACTGGGCTATTTCCTTCGAGTGGTGATGGGGCCCGGCATGGAGACACCTGTCCTGGTCGGCCAGCGGATGGGAGAACTGACCGCTTTTGAGGAGCCGATCATCCGGCTGGCGTGGAACGGCCAACAGTACGTCGAAGGGCAACCGCTCACCCTTCCGGTCCAGGTAAAGGGTCTCTATGAATTTGCGCCGATCAAGGCTACCGGTGATCAGATATCAGAGGTTGTCGTGATCAGCGAGCAGCGGGTCAAGGCATACGGGAGCGAAGGTAAGCCGTCCTGGGAAGAAAAAAATGATTTGGGCGATGTCGATCACCTGACCTTTTCCCATGTCCCCACATACCGAGCGCTCCAGGCGAAATATGGGTTTAAGTCAGGGATTCCGATTACCCCTGAAGAGTATGCGGTTCGGCAAATCCTGCCGCGACGGGTCCTTGTCGAGACGTCGGCCCTGTGGGGTAGCGCCAGAACAGAGCTTCTGACCTTTACCAATCCCAAAAAGGTCGGGGTATTGCAGACTGAGTTGTCTTTTCCTCTCAGCCAGGTTGTGGCGTTTGATCGCCAAGACGGAACCTTTGCGCGGGGGTGGGAGACGATCCCGCTTGAGGGGAAGGTGCGCGACGTCGCCTTGGCTGATCTGAACGGCGCCGGCAGGAAAGACCTGATCGTCCTGTCGGCTGTCAAAGAAAAGGGCTTGGTTGCATACCTGCATGACGGATCGCGTGGCATCATCAGCGTATTTTCCTTCATCCGGTAAGGTGTCGCATTGCAGGGCGTTGAACGATTTGCCCGATGGCCAAGACACAAACAAAAGAAAGGGGGGGTGAAAGACAGTTCTGCATCGTGTTCGAATGAGTGTCTGAATTTGAATGTCTGATAGCCGGCGTATGTGAAGTAGCGGTAATAGGGATAAGAAAAGTCAGAGGCGATTTGGTGGAAGAGAGTTTCTGGGAAGCAACAGGACCGAATAAAGAGGGAGGCATTCAATGAGCGTGAAACGATGTACGTCACTGATCGGGGGTCTAGCGATCCTGGTCGGGAGCCTTGTCGTGACGGCGCCTATGGCCTCTGCCAACGAAGAGTTGGTAAAGCTGCAGAAAGATGACGGGCAGTGGGCGCAGCAGGGCAAGAATTATGCAGCGACCCGTTACAGCAGCCTGAATCAGATTACGACTGATAACGTCAAAAATCTGAAGGTCGCCTGGTCGTTCTCGCTGGGGACACTAAACGGTCAAGAGGGCGGTCCGTTGGTTGTGGGCAACACCATGTACGTCCACAGCTCCTATTCTTCGGGTAATTCGCACAACATCTATGCTCTTGACCTGTCCAAGGAAGGGGCCCCAATCAAGTGGAAGTACGTTGCCAAACACGATCCAAAGGCGGTTCCCGTAGCCTGCTGCGATCTCGTCCATCGGGGTCTGAATTACGCGGACGGCAAGATCCTGTACCAGACACTGGACGGCGTTGTGATTGCCCTCGATGCCAAGACCGGCAAGGAGGTCTGGAAGACTCGGAATGCCGACCCCTCCAAGGGTGAAACCAATACCGGTGCCGGAATGGTCATTCACGACAAATATATCGTCGGCGTCGCCGGCGGTGAATTCGGGGTCCGCGGCTGGGTGGCGGCCTACAACATCAAAGACGGCAAGCTGATCTGGAAGGCCCGCAGCGCGGGGCCCGATGACGAGCTGTTGCTCGCATCCGACTTCAACGCCGCCAATCCGCATTATGGACGGTTTGGCGAGGGCACCAAGAGCTGGCCCGGCGAGCAGTGGAAGAAGGGTGGCGGCACGACCTGGGGTTATTGGTCCTATGATCCCGAGTTGAACCTTCTTTACTACAGCACCGGTAACCCCGGGACCTGGAACCCCGCTCCCCGTAAGGGTGGCGACAACAAGTGGTCGATGACCATCTGGGCGCGCAATCCCGATACCGGGATGGCCAAGTGGGCCTACCAGATGACCCCGTGGGACAACTGGGACTACGATGGGATCAATGAGTCCGTTCTGACCGAGCAGACGCTCGGTGGTAAAAAGATCAAGGCGCTTACTCACTTCGATAGGAACGGTTTTGTTTACACCCTGGATCGCACCAACGGCACACTCCTCAAGGCCGATGCCTTCGTGTATGTGAACTGGGCCAAGGGGGTTGACCTGAAGACGGGACGGCCGATCGTCAATACCGAGAAGCTGACCAAGCAGGGTGAAGACACCAAGAATATCTGCCCCTGCGCGATGGGCGGCAAGAACCAGGTGCCTGTTGCCTACTCTCCAGGGACGAACCTCTTCTATGCGGCCGTGAACAATATGTGCATGAACTATGAGGGGGTTCTGGTTCAGTATACGGCGGGAGCTCCGTATGTTGGTGCCAACGTCCTGATGTTCAACGGCCATGAAGGGAAAGACAACTGGTGGGGCGATGTTATTGCCTGGGATGTTGCAACAGGGAAAAGGAAGTGGGAAATCAAAGAGCAGCAACCGCCATGGAGCGGGCCGGTCGTGACCGCGTCTAATGTGGTCTTCTACGGGACCATGGACGGCTGGTTCAAGGCGGTCGATGCCAGAGACGGCAAGCTCTTGTGGAAGCACAAGGTCGGCTCCGGGATCATCGGCAATCCGATGACCTTCAAGGGACCGGACGGCAAGCAGTATGTTGCCGTATACTCCGGAATCGGTGGATGGTTTGGCGCCACGGTGTCGCTTGACCTTCCGCCGGATGATCCGACTGCCGCATTGGGCGGGGTGAATGCCGCTTATCTGTCGGGTCTGCCAATGGCGTCGAGCAAGGGTGGGACGCTGTACGTGTTCGGCCTGTAAGCGAGAATGTCTAATGCCGGCGCCGAAGGATTGTCTCTTCGGCGCCGGTTTTTTATGCTACAATTTTCTCAGTCGCCTCGTAAAGATCGACGGAGGCCATGGATAGACTCGACAGATATATCACAGGGAAGGTAACATCGAAGTCTGAGTTGAAGGAAGTATGATGAACCGAAGAGTTGTCGTTCTTAGCGGATTTGTGGTTGCGATGATGCTGTTGCCCTTTGCTGGGCAGGCGTTGGGGAATCACATCACACAACTGAAGGTCTGTGGCGATCCGGATAACCTGCCCTTTTCCAACAAGAAATCAGAGGGGTTTGAGAATAAGATTGCCGAGGTGATCGCCAAGGAATTGGGTACAGAGCTCACTTACTTCTGGTGGCCCCATCAGCGCGGGTTGGTCCGACGAGCGTTACGACCCGGGCTCTGCGATGTCATGATCTCAATCCCGCAGGGCTGGGACCAGGTGCTCTGGACCAAGCCCTATTATCGCTCGGCGTATGTGCTCATCTACCCCAAAAATCGGGGACTTCAGATCAAATCGCTTGACGACCCGATTCTGAAGCGTCTTAAGATCGGCGTCTATATCAATACCCCACCGGCAGAGGCGTTAGCCAGCAGGGACATCAGGACAAACGTCGTTGGTTACAGCCTCTTTGACGGCTCTACGAATGAGCGTTCGGAAAAGCCTATCCAGGATCTCATTGGTGGTAAGATCGATATCCTGGTGGATTGGGGACCGATGGCTGGCCATGTTGTGAAACAGTTGAATGGATCGTCGCCTCTTGAGGTGGTCCTCCTTCAGGGTGGGGAGCCGGGAATTCCCTTTACCTTCGAGTTTTCCATGGGAGTGAAAGAAGGCAATACGGCACTCAAGGCTGAGCTTGAAGAGGCGATCAGTAAACGGCATGCCGAGATCAGGAAGATTTTGGAAGATTATGGCGTGCCCCTTCTACCGCTCCTGGCGCGCGAGCAGTTTCCAAAGGTTGAAGAGAAGCCAGGGGAGGTATTGTACCATCGTTTCGATCGGGACGATCCCCTTCCCTCTTATTAACACAGAGCAAAAGGGGCAAACCTCACCTGTAACGAACGAGGACCAGTGACCATGAGACAGAGCAAGTCGCTAGTTGCGACATTTATCCTCGCTTTTGTGATGTTGGGCTGCGCTCAGAGCCTTACGGCTCAGACTCAGAAAGAGCCGGCGAAGGCAGCCGAATATGCTCAAGCGCCATCCGGTGAACAGCCGAAAGCTCCGGAAGCCCCTGCACCTACGGACAAGCCAACGCCAAAAAAGCTTAATCCGTTTACTGGAAACCCGGATGCGATTACAGAAGGACGACAATTGTATCTGCAGACCGGCTGTCCGGGCTGTCATGGCTCGGGCGGCGGCGGCGCGATGGCTGGGGCCACGCCATTCATCCGTGATGCCTGGAAATTTGGTGGTGACGACGAAACCTATTTCAAGGTGATCAAGGGGACTTATCCGGGACAGACCATGCCGGCGGTGTTCGGGGCCAATCTGACCGATGAGCAGGTCTGGAAGATCATTGCCTGGATCCGGTCGATCTATAAAGGCGATCCGGAGAGAATCGTCTGGTAGGATCGGGAGACGGGGCTGCCGGCGCCGACGCATGTTGCTGAGTTGATGGACATGACCAGAACCTTTGTGCCGATATTCTTTGGCCAGCCTGTTGCCCGTATCGTAATGATCGGGCGGATGGCGGGGCTCTTGGCGTTTGCGCTGTCGGTCCTGCCAATTCTGGCCTCACACGCGGCAGCCCAGGACGACGTCGGCCTTCCGATTCATCCACAGGCGATTGCTTCTACCATCGTACGTCAGTCCGGAGAAGGGGAAGGGACGCGATGGATACGGGTCAGTTTCACGATCAATGCGCCGTACAAGCAAGTTGTTGGATTCTACCGGGAGCAACTAGGTAGAGATGCGCAAGTCTCCCAGGTCGACTCCGGTAGGCTGCTGAATACGCTGATTCTCCTCAGTCGGGATCCCGCGGATCAGTTCAACATTAATATCACTAGTCAGCGCGGGAAAAAGGTGACCCAGGTTGAGCTGTCCAGAAATGTTGTTCGTCCATAAGTGCTATAGGTGATAACGATTCGCTTTATTGCCATTGTGTGGGCGATATTCGCTGACAATGTGTTAAAGTTTGATTTTTTTGACGGAAAAGTCTCAAAAAGTTCTTGACATCGCAATGCAATGCGTTTATTGTGCATTTGACTTCGTAGCACGCTTTTGTTGTGCAATTTCGAGAACCGCGAAAGCTGCTGAGTGAGGCTTTCGCGGTTTTTGTTTATCGGGGCAGCGCCTCGAGAGTTCAGATGGAAGGGGGGTGAAGATTTAATGCGAGTTACAGGTACTGTAAAGTGGTTCAACGATGCGAAGGGCTACGGCTTTCTCGCGCGGGAAGATGGCGAGGACGTATTCGTACATTATTCTGCGATTTCCGGATCCGGCTTCCGGTCGCTCAATGAAGGGCAGGCCGTGGAGTTTGATGTCGTAGATGGGCCAAAGGGTAAGCAGGCTGCTAATGTGACCAGAGCAGCATAGAGCTTACGTCCGCTCTGAACCAAGCAATGCAATGCGTTGATTGTGCATTTGACTTCGTAGCACGCTTTTGTTGTGCAATTTCGAGAACCGCGAAAGCTGCTGAGTGAGGCTTTCGCGGTTTTTGTTTATCGGGGCAGCGCCTCGAGAGTTCAGATGGAAGGGAGGTGAAGATTTAATGCGAGTTACAGGTACTGTAAAGTGGTTCAACGATGCGAAGGGCTACGGCTTTCTCGCGCGGGAAGATGGCGAGGATGTATTCGTACATTATTCTGCGATTTCCGGATCCGGCTTCCGGTCGCTCAATGAAGGGCAGGCTGTGGAGTTTGATGTCGTAGATGGGCCAAAGGGTAAGCAGGCTGCTAATGTGACCAGAGCAGCATAGCGACTCTATTCCCACTTTGAACCGTTGCGACCTCCCGGAGTAATCTCCGGGAGGTCGTTCTCTTTTTGGACGAGCCTCGCCGGCACAGACGTCGACGTCGATTTAGCGCTTCAAGGTGACTGCCTGCGCCTGGCGGGCCGAACGAATCAGCAGCCAGACGCACAGCGTCAGTTTGAGCAGATCGAGCGCGGTGTAAACAAGATGGAGTGTCCGGAAGCGTGCCAGCTCCTGGGACACCAGGGTTCGAGGAACGAAATCCAAACTGCGGCCAAGCGATAGGAGCGACTGGCTGAGCAGGAGCGATACAATGACGATGATGAAGATCGTTGCGGCGACGCCGATCATCGACCGGTTCAGAGGCCGTAGTCCGATAACGGCAATGACGACGGCCGCGCCGAACGCAAGCTGGGTAAGCCCCCAGGCGTTAAAATACAGGCGATTGAGTTCTGCCACGAGATAGCGCAGGACAACCCGGGCCGGGTCGTGCCCCAGGGGAGCGATCGCGTTCGAAAACTCAGGCGTAGGCGTGGACAATAGCCGATCGACGGTGTGAAAATTCTGTGTGGCCACAAACGCGATCAGCAAGGTGCCGACGATCCACCCGCCCAGCAGCATGATGAGCAGCGCTCTCATTGTCCTCCTGTCACTGGTCTCAGCACATTCGTCTTAACGGTCATGCCGATTCCTACGCCTGAGCCAGCTCAGGGGTGAGGACCCACAGCAGCCGGAAGCCCCTTTCGGTCCTGTAGAGACAGATCATCGCTCCCGTCTCCGGGCGGATGATCTCCATCTCGCTATTGCCCAGCACCGAAGCCGAAATGAGGCGGCTCAGATGTGGCAGATGGCCGACGAACATCAGCGGCTCGGTCGCTTCCTCCAATTGGGTGCGGACCCGGTTCGGTTCGGCGCCTGGGGCGAGGCCCTCTACCTCGCGAGTGCCAAGCCGCGGCAGCAGGTATTCGGCCAGGATCTCGGCGGTCTGCCTGGCTCGAAGCCTGTCTGAGTGGCAGATTGCCGCGACCTTAACTCCAACGGACGCAGCGTACCGGGCCACCCGCAAGATCTCTTGACGTCCGTGGTCGCTGAGCGGCTTGGCCGGATCTTCCAGCTCGGATTTCGACTCGCCATGCCGCACGAGATAGTGTCGTACCGTCCTTCCTGCGGCCATTCCTATCTCCGCCGATAGGTACCCATCAGTTCGGTCTGCGCCAGGATGTGACCCTGCATCGCTTTCTCCAGATCCTTCTTGGTAGTGCTGGATGGTAGATTCAGTGTGGTATCGAGCGCATAGAGTTTGAAGAAATATCGGTGCGTGCCGGATGGCGGACATGGGCCGCCATACCCGACACGATGGAAGTCGGTCGTACCCTGCTTCACCCCATTCGGGAGCGCGGCCGTCTTGGGAAAATGTTCCTCGAGGGCGCGGGCGCTCGTCGGAATGTTCCAGATCACCCAGTGGACCCACGTCCCCCTCGGCGCGTCAGGATCGTCAGAGATGAGGGCGAAGCTTATGGTCCCGGTTGGCGGGTCCGACCAGCTCAATGGCGGGGAGATGTCTTGCCCATCACACGTGTACGTTGAGGGAATCATGTCACCCGCGCGAAATGCTGAACTTGTCAGTTCCATTATCGTCCCTCCTGCGCCGATCAGCAGCGCCGCAAGTCCAACAGCGATAGTCAGCCTTCTCCTCACTCCGAACGGGGCCATTGTCTCTTCCGAAGCCTCGCGACCACGCATTCAGCGCATTTCAATCGACTGCTGGTACCACGATTGGTCATATCTTGGCACCTCCACCTTCTCCGCGTCCTCTGAAACGACAAATGGCGATCTGGATTCCACCATCACGGCTACTTCCTCTCGAAACGGCAGGTCACGCGAGGCGGGCGCCTCTGCCCGATTGGTTCTGGCCAGGGTCCGGAGGTCAGGGCCATGAGCCAGACCGGCCGGGTGTAACGTCATGAACCCATCCGCGATTTCTGGGCGAGCGCCATATCCCTTGTGATTGAAGAGCGCTTCATCCACCCAGTTGAGATGGTGATACGGCAGACTGTGAATCCAGCGGGGGAGAAACACCTGAATCGCCGTGCCTTCATCCTCGCTCACAAACACTGTAAGCTTCTTGGGATCGAGGTGAACGTTCGGCGAAGACAGTGCCACCAGATCATCGAGCCGCAGGATGAAGGGCCACACTTCGCCTTCCCAGGCTACGACATCGAAGATCGGCGCGGCGTATGTGAGCAACGTGCAACTGCCCAGTCGTCTTTTGACGATCACTTGTGTGGCCTTTTCATCGACCAGCGGCGGATGAAGTTCGGCAAGAGGCTTCGGCCATGGCGGAATCGGCGCGGCCGGCGAAAAGGGCCAAGGCTGCTGATCTCCTATCCAATAGTCGTAAGGGCGGCATAGGTGTTTCGAGACTTCATAGAGGAGGATGGACACCTTTCCGGTCAGGAGAAATGAATACGTGACGCCCCGTGGCAGAAATACGAAATCGCCTTCGCGAATCTCTTCGAGCAGCCCGAAATCGGTAATCAGACCGAGGGGATATTGGGCCCGATGGACAAAATACAGCTCATGGCAGTCGGCATGACGACAGGGCGGTTGCCACGTTCCGGCTTCCCCGAAATCCCCATTACAGACCCGGATGATTACATCGTCGCTCAAGAGTATTGGAACAGAGGTATCAGGTGTGGCAAGATCGGTCACGTGGAAGGCCCGTCGTCGCATCGGCTGTTCCTTGTCCGCCGATTGACTGGCGCGCTCCGCAAAGGGCAGGCTGCCCTGGCAAATCGTTGGGCTTTCCGTGATGACCGTCGGAGGGTTTGCGAGCAGTAGTTCTGTGCCGAATTCCAGCTTATAGCTCGAAAGGCCCATCGGAGGGCGGCCGCTCCCATGCCAGTCCTTGAGACGTGCCTGATAGTCAGCTCGAACCCTCCGTTCGGTCCGTGTCAAATTCACCATCTTCGGTACGTACGCCGTCATATGTTGGCTCCGGTCTGATGGAGACTTACGTGCGCCACGCCCTTTTCATCCGGCGAACGGGTCCCAGTCCGGCGGGATGGTATCGAAGTCGAGGATCCGGATTGGCTTGCCGGCCTGTTGCAACTCTTCCAGGCATCGATACAGCGCCTGGACCGTGGCATGATGGAAGTGGGTAGGATCGCGTTCAAACAGATCGAGGCGTTGATTGAGCTCGAGAAAGGGCCCCGCCGCCGGGTTCGGCGAGCGGAAGAGCGAGCCGGTGAACATCTGGAGCAGCCGGCTGCGATCATCGTACAGGATGGGGGTAGTATAGCGGACCCCCAACTGCTCGGTGATCCGGCGGTACGCTTCGATTGACCCTCCCTCGATACGGAGCGCGATATGCTGGATTCCCTCCCCACAGCATTTGATGATGTGCGAGACCTGCGACTCGCCCTTCCGGTTGATCCCTTCCACCGGCGCGATATAGCCGGCTCCGGACAGCTTGCCGAGCTGGATGGCGACGGTCTTCATGCTGGAAGCGGCTTCCAGATCGGCGACATCGTGACTTTTATAGGTCACTTGGCCACCCTGGAGGGCCCGCATGAACAGATAGGCGGTCTCCCGGAGACTCTGCGTAGCGAGGGCGGCATGATCAAGCTTCAACGTGAACGTGTCCCACAGTTCCGCCAGGAGCGGATCCCGTTCCGCTTCGCTCAGGCCGCCTGGTCCGCGCTGCGCCTTATCCATTCCCCTCGCCCCTTCGCGCGAAGCTGTTTGTAAGGGTCCCGATCCCCTCGACCTCCATCTCCACCGTGTCCACCGTTTTTCCGTCTAACAGCCATGGATACTTCCCGGACAGTTCGGCGATGGAGCCGCCGGCGAACGTTCCGGACCCGATGAGCGTTCCGGCTTCGAGAATCAAAGGCTGTTGAGAGAGGTAGGCGCTGATCTTCGGAAATGTCCACAACGTCGAGTCGGTGCAGGCTTGGGCTTCCAGACGAACCTCGCCGTTCACCCGCAGGACGATGCGAGGGTTCCGCTTTGCGAACTCCGCATACGATATAAACCGTGGTCCCAACGCCTTTCCGAGGATAGACTTGCTCCTCGCGGGACCAAGCCCGAGTTGAACGTCCTCTCCCTGAAGACACCGGCAGGACAGATCGTTGAGGATCGTCACGCGACCATGTTTCTGGAGGAAATTCTCAGCCTCTGCTTCGGTCCACCCTTCCTCTGTCGTCTGATCGAGCAGGAGCGCGATTTCGAATTCGTAATCCGCTTTTCGGATCGAGCGCGGGATGGACACCATCTCGCCGGGCTCATGGATCTCGTGGCGGCCGAGGGCAAGCGCATAGTACGCCCATCTTACGCTACGAAGTTCGAGACTTCTTTGGATCTCCTCCTCGCTGCGGCCCGAGCTCCTGCCCATGCCGATGATGTGTCTGGCATCCGAGACGCCGTCCAGGAATCGGATCGGATAGGTGAGAAAGTCTTTGATCGAGGTAGCGGTCATGTCGATTTACCTTCTCAGGCGAGCCATGATCTCCGCACTTGCCTCTTGCCAGGGCCGCAGTCGTGGAGCATTCGCGGGGCAGGCATCCGGATTGTGGTTCGTGACGGCAACGTGAAATGCGATGTAGAGGTTGCGCGGAAACCTGCGCCGGAGCTCCTCGTTGAGTGTTGAGATCCCAAGGGCGACCGCGGCTGTCCCAATGACGTGACCACCTCTCTGGCTCACCGCGTCGGGCAGTCGAAATCCGATGCACCGACCGCCGGTCACACTCGTCAGATTAAACGCCAACACCGATGCGCCGGCGGGGAGGCTCCCCTCGATCGTATCGCCAAATCGCCCGCTGGGCTTGGTCTCGAGATAGACCGGCCTGGCATCGACCGCCCTCGAAAGCTGCTCAACGAAGCGTCGGACCGGATCGGTCCCTGGAGCGAAGATGACGTGGGGTCGGAACTCCTTCTCCGTCATCCACGCCGCAACATCTTCGATAAGCCATGATACGAATTCCGGGAACCCAACGATGGTCTCGGTAGCGAAGTAGGCCTCGAGATGCACCTGCGGCCCATCGCAGTCTGAGGGGTACGCCAAGTGCTGGCCGGTCACGAACGGGTCCGCCTCCTGAATGATTCTGCGCGCCCGCTCTGCGCCAAGCGTCGGCGATAGGAGCGTCACGCCTTCAGCGATCCCCATCGAACCCCCCGCGTCCGTCACGCAAGCACCTTTCTGGCCGAGTTGAGCCCGTCCCAGAAAATATACAAGGCGTCTAGCGCTCGTCGCCCGCCTTCTATAAACCTGTCTTCGTCGAACTTTGGATGAGAAAAGGTTTCCAAGAGCTCGCCGTACACGTTCTCTCCATGTCCTGTTTCAAGCTCGAAGTGATGCTCGAAAAAGCCGAGAGGGACCGGCTCCAGGCCAACCGGCAGACGCTGTGTGTCATTGAAACACCTCAGCCCGATAATCAGTTGTTTCCAGAAATTTCTAGCCTCCGCCTCCGTACCCTTCTCGATTCCCCGCGCCGCCCACGTCTCGATTCCGTAACTGGCCCCCGTGGCAATTCGCCAATCAAGACTTCCATACACCCTCTCCAGTTCAATCAGAAAGCGTCGCGTCGGCGGGGTTGCGGTTCGCCAGTTGCCCAACCGTTCCGGATCCAGTTTGAGTGGAGCGCACGTTTCACGTAACCACTCGATATGGGCCCACTCCGTTCTGAATGTCTGGTTCTCCGGACTCTTATCCGGGCCAAGTCTCACGCCGCATTCATTGACCAGGATGTGGCGCGCCAGCTTTTCACTTGCAAGGTTGGTTGCACGAGCGACGCGCTTGGCTTGTATCGGGACGAAATGCTTGGAAAAGACGGCGAACTGTTCAAGGAAATGGACAACTTGACCGGTATTGGCTTTCCCGCGACTGAACCAGATGCAGAACTTGTTATTCCTGATCACTTGATGCCGATGGACCGTCAGGTCGATCCTCTTCCAAAAGGCATCGAATTGCTTGCGTCGGGCCTCGCTCTGCATGGCACCCTCTCCGACATGGGGGGTCAGGTAAGATAATCAGAACACTATCAAGGATCAGGAAAGCTATTATAAACGTTCGTGTTGCAGCTACCTGTAATCTAATCTGTTCCTAACTGTACGTCAAGGAACTATCGACCTAAGTGCAACGAAACGGCTTGTCCTCGCTTATGGTTCGCGCTAGATTATGAGTGTGCATATCGGATTATGACAATCCTGGGGAGCAAGGGGAACGGACGGTAGGTGGAGTAAGGGCTTGGTCAGTTAGTAACTGTGGGGAGAGATTCAATGTAATATCAGGAGCAGGCAGCCGTGGGGCGACCTGCTTTTATCGTTTTCGGGAGGTAGATCGATGGACGGGAAAAACTATATCGCAGGGAAATGGATGGAAGCGGTTGGAGGGACCAGGTTTGAAAGTCGCAATCCCGCCAAGTGCGATCAGGTTCTGGGCACTCTAGCACTGTCGAATCGGGAGGATGCGGAGCAGGCGGTCGCGGCCGCCAAGGTGGCGTTTCCAGGCTGGCGCGGGCTGTCCCGGGTGAAACGGGGGGAGTATCTGGACCGCTTCGTCGAGGCGATCAAGGCCGAAGCTGAAGCGATCACCCGTCTCGTGGCATCGGAGGCCGGCAAAGCGTATAACGAGTCGAAAGCCGATGTCGTCGAAGGGATCCACATGGCGCAGTACATGTTCGGTCACGCGCGGCTGTCTTCCGGTCAAGTGGTCGCTTCGGAGATTGCCGAGAAGGACGCGTATATGTTCCGCAAGCCAAAAGGGGTCGTGGCGGTTATCAGCCCCTGGAATTTCCCCTTTGCGATTCCCATCTGGCTGATTACCCCGGCCCTGCTCGAAGGGAATACGGTGGTCTTCAAACCGTCCGGGAATACCCCGTTAGTAGGGGAGAAGATCGTTGAGTGTTTTGAGCGGGCCGAGCTGCCTCCAGGCGTTCTGAACCTCGTTCAGGGCACCGGAGAGGATACGGGCTGGCCTTTGGTGACCCACCCCGACGTTGAGGTGGTGCTTTTCACCGGCTCCTATGATGTGGGATCACGGATCAAGGAGACGTGCGTCAAGGACTATCGAAAGATGTACGCCTGTGAGATGGGCGGGAAGAATGCGATGATCATCTGCCAGGATGCCGACCTCGATCTGGCTGTCCGGGCGGCGATACTCAGCGCCTTCAAGACGACGGGCCAGCGCTGCACCTCGGCCTCTCGCCTCATTGTCCATGAGAGCCGGATGGAGGAGTTCGCGAACGCCTTTGTCGCCATGGCGCGGCGGATCGTCATCGGTGATCCCCTCGATCCTCAGGTCTTCATGGGGCCGCTCATCAGCGAGTCGGCGATGAAGAAGGTCGGGT
>JAHFDH010000015.1:0-4327 GCA_023249055.1 Candidatus Methylomirabilota bacterium | reverse complement strand
ATGGAGGAGTTCGCGAACGCCTTTGTCGCCATGGCGCGGCGGATCGTCATCGGTGATCCCCTCGATCCTCAGGTCTTCATGGGGCCGCTCATCAGCGAGTCGGCGATGAAGAAGGTCGGGTTCTACAACCTGTTGGCCAAGCAGGAAGGTGCCGACGTGCTGCTGGATGGCGGGCGCCTGGAGGAAGGAGCCTATCGGCACGGCTACTTCTTCAGTCCCTTCATCTATCGCATGGCGCATCGAAAAGACGCCAGGGTACTCCATGAGGAGGTCTTTGGGCCCCATGTGGCTGTAATCCCATTCCGAACGCTGGAAGAGGCTGTGGCCGTCCACAACGATGTGGACTACGGCCTGGCCTGCTCGGTCATCACCGAGGATTACCGGACCGCCCGTCGTCTTCGCGAGGAGTGCGAGTTCGGCGTCGGGTATTGGAATCTGCCCACCATCGGCGCCGAGGTGCATCTGCCGTTCGGCGGGCTGAAGAAGAGCGGGACGGGCGTCCCCGCGTCCTGGCCTTTGCTGGATCTTGTCACGCACAAGGTCGCGTGGACCGTCGGTTACAGTCACGAGATCAAGATGGCGCAGGGCTTGAGCGCCGACGTGTAGCGATGAGCCGACTCCTGATGTGTCGTCCCGACCATTTCGGGATCTACTATGAGATTAATCCCTGGATGGATCGAGGGCGCCAGGCGGACCGGACGGTTGCGCTGGGGCAGTGGGAGGCGTTGTATCAACTGCTCGTTAATACCTTGCGGATCCAGGTGGAGCTGCTGCCTTCTGTCCCGGGGCTGCCCGACCTCTGCTTCACTGCGAACGCCGGGGTGTTCGTGGATAATCTCTTTGTAAGCAGTCGGTTCCGGTACCGTGAGCGCGAGGCGGAAGTTCCTTATTATACGCAGTGGTTTCTGGAGCGGAATTACAGGGTCGTATGTCTTCCTGAACCCGTTCTGTTTGAAGGCGAAGGGGATGCGCTGTTCTACGAGGATTGCCTGTTCGCCGGGTACCGCTTTCGTTCGGAGTTACAGGCGCATCATCTGCTCGCGGAGCTTCTCGGGCTGCCGGTCCATTCCCTGGAGTTGACCGATCCGTGGTTTTACCACCTGGACACCTGCTTGTGTCCGCTCCAACAGGGACAGGCGGCATATTATCCGGAGGCATTCAGTCCCGCCTCGCAGCGGCTCTTAAAAGAGGCGATCCCCGAGCTGTTCCCGGTAACTGAGGCAGAGGCGCGGCGCTTTGTCTGTAACGCGATTGTTGTTGGACAGGCAGTCGTCATGAATGCGGATTGTCCCCACCTGTCCCGAACGCTTGTCGAGGCCGGATATCGGGTGTACGAGGTTGGGACGACGGAGTTTCTCAAAGCCGGGGGCGGGCCCAAGTGTCTGGCCCTCTTTCTTGATCGGGGTACAACATGAACCATTGGGTCGAGTTGGATAAGCGGTACTTCATGGATACCGGCCACCGGCGTCTCGGGGTGACGCTCGTGCGCGGGGAGGGGGCGAGGGTCTGGGATGACGTCGGGACGGAATATCTTGACTTCATTAGCGGATGGGCCGCCTGCAGCCTGGGCCACTGTCATCCCATCGTGCAGGAGGCGCTTCGGGAGCAGGCGTCACGCCTCATCCTGGCCAGCCTCGACGTCTATACGATCCCGCAGATTGAGCTGGCAGAGCTGCTGCTGTCTACGAGCGGTTTTGCGAAACTTTTTATCTGCAACAGCGGTGCCGAGGCGAACGAAGGAGCGGTCAAACTGGCGAGAAAATACGGGAAGCTGCACCTGAATGGCGCCTACGAGGTCATCTCGGCCTTGAAGAGTTTTCATGGTCGAACATTGGCGATGGTCGCGGCGACAGGCAAGCCGGAGTATCAGGCTCCTTTTACCCCGCTTCCTGAAGGGTTCGCCAATGTTCCGTACAACGACGTCGCTGCCCTGCGGGCCGCTATCAGCGAGCGGACCTGCGCGATCCTGCTCGAGCCGATTCAGGGCGAGGGCGGCGTGCGGGTCCCGTCTGAGCACTATCTGCGGGAGGTCCGCGCCCTGTGCGACGAACGGGGCATCCTGTTGATCCTGGATGAGGTTCAGACGGGATGCGGTCGAACAGGAACGCTGTGGGCTCACGAGCATTCCGGTATCAGGCCCGACATCATGACGGTAGGCAAGGGGCTGGGCGGCGGGGTTCCCATTGCCGCGTTTCTGGCAAACGAACGGGCTGCCTGCTTCGGGCCGGGCGACCACGGCTCCACCTATGGCGGTAACCCGCTCTGCTCTGCTGTGGCTGCTGCGGTCTTGCGGTTCATTGTCAAAGAAGATCTGGCCGGTCATGCAGCTCGCGTGGGACGCTACTTTCAGGAACGACTTCTGGGCCTACAAGAGAAGCGGAAGATTGTGAGGGAGATTCGGGGCCGAGGCCTGTTGCTGGCGGTGGAGTTCACTTTGCCGGTCGCGCTGGCGATGGCTCAGGCCTGCCGCGAGCGGGGTCTGCTGATCAACCCGATTCCGCCGCACACGATCCGGTTCATGCCTCCCCTGATCATTGCACCGCAGGATGTGGATCGGGCTGTGACGATCGTGGAGAGCGCCATCGACCAGATCGTGCAGGCTGCGGCCTCGTCAGAAGGAGTCCGATGACCGGGGCAGAAGCGGTTGCCAAATGTCTGAAGGCTCAAGGTGTTGAGTGTGTCTTCGGGATACGCGGTCTGCACATCACACCTGTCGCTACCGCTGCCAAACGATACGGTATCCGATTCATTGAGGTCCGCAACGAGCAGTCCGCAGCCTTCATGGCTGATGCCTATGCCAGGGTGACCGGCAGGGTCGGGGTTGCGCTGGCCGGGACTGGCGCCGGCGCCGCCGCTACGACGATCGGGATCCAGGAAGCCTTTTGCAGCTCCTCGCCGGTGTTGCTCCTTGCCAGCCAGATTGAGCAGGCGCATTTGCATCGAGGATGGGGCGACGTCCACGAGGTGAAGGATCAGCATGGCCTCATGTCGAGCGTGACTGAGGCCTGTTATGATGTGAAGACCGCATCAGACATCCCCCACTGCCTTCACGAGATCTTTTCTCGGATGCAGAATGAACGGTCAAGACCGTACGGTTTCGAGATTGCTGCGGACATCCTGAAAGAGGAGCTGGCGGCCCCCTTCTCGTATCAGCCGGCCGCTCGTACGCTAAAGCTGCCTGACGAAAGGAGGATGGAAGAAGCGGTCGAGCGGATTGCTCAGGCCAGGCGCCCTATCATCTATGCGGGCGGCGGCGCGATCGCCTCCGGCGCAGGCAACGTGATTGAACGATTGGCTGAATTGCTTAATGCTCCGGTGCTCACCAGCATCAAAGGCAAGGGGACGATCCCGGAGGCTCATGACCTGTCGCTCGGCAACTTAGCGACTGAAGAACCCGTTCGGTCGCTTCTCGATAAAGCCGATCTGGCGATTGTGATCGGTACGCGCTTCAGTAACCGGTCTACCGGTAAATGGTCGTTACGATTGCCCCCGCGATGGGTCAGGGTCGATCTGGACCAGAGGCAGTTCGGCCAGACCCATCCACATATCCAGGGGCGCGATGTCGTCGAATTGGTGGGAGACAGTTGCGCGACATTACAGGTCATTCTCGGACGACTTGAAAAGCGGTTGCCACCCCCGCGAGGTTTTGAAAGATCCGAGGTGATCGGGGCTAAACGACGGGTCGTGGAGAGCGTGAAAGCACAATACTGCCCCGAAGTTACACTACTCGAAGACATCAGGCGGGTGATAAGACGCGACGCGATTGTCGCCAATGATTCTACCGTTGCCGCGTATTGGACGCGCAGATACTTCGAGGTGTACGAACCCAGGACATTCCTCTGGGCGATGGGAAGCGGGACGATCGGATTCGGGCTGCCGGCCGCCATCGGCGCGAAGCTGGCAAAGCCTGACAGTCAAGTCCTGGCGCTGTGCGGTGACGGCGGCTTTCTTTTCTCCTGTCAGGAGCTTGCGACCGCGGTCAAACACCGACTCGCCATTGTCGTTTTACTCTTTAATGACAATGCGTTTGGCGTCGTGGACTACGCCGAGCGGAAGGCGGGGCAGCTCTTTGGCGACGAAGCGCTCAGCAACCCGGATTTTATCGCCTTAGCGAAGTCGTTTGGGGCCGATGCGGAGCGGGTCGATTCGCTTGAGCAGATTGGCGCCGTTGTTGAAACGGCGTTTGCGCGAAACCGGCTGACGGTTGTTGAGGTTCCGGTTACCTTACACCCCCCACCTGACCTGGCCTGAGATAATTTATCTCAACATTATGGGTCGTTTCAGCTATAATGCGCGCGTCGCGTCGAACGTACGGCGAGTCGTTGTA
>JAHFDH010000014.1 GCA_023249055.1 Candidatus Methylomirabilota bacterium | reverse complement strand
AACAGTGTTTAGTTGAGAGTGTGAAGTTTTAAGTTCTAAAACCTAAGACTCAACACTGAACGCTGAACACTGAAAACTGGTTGGATGGGAAGGCGCAGAGTCGGCAGCGATCCACAAGTCAGGAGACCTATCCAGGGGACAATAAAAACGCACCACCTTCGAGGGTGAGGGGGCGAATGATGAAACGTTGGAGCTATGTGGCCAAGGGATGTTTGTGGGCGGCGATGTTGTGGTTCTGTGGACCGGGGACCGCGTCAGGACAGATGCTTGGGCCGGTTTCTGAACAAGCGGTAGAGCTGGGGCCGGTAGTGGTGACGGCGACCAAAACCGAAGTGCCCGTGAAACAGGTTGCCGCGTCGGTTACCGTGATTACGAAGGAGGAGATTGAGGCGCGTCAGGTGACTGAGGTATCGGACCTGCTCAGGGATGTCCCGGGTTTGAGCGTCAGGCAGCAGAGCAGCCGCGGCAGCGTTGTGAGTGTATTTCCGAGAGGCGGCAATTCCAATTTTAATCTGGTGTTGATTGATGGCGTGAAGGTCAACGACGCCGGCGGCTTCTACGACTTCAGCGACTTCAGTACCGACAATATCGAGCGAATTGAAATTGTCCGAGGTCCCCACAGTGCGCTCTACGGCTCCGATGCGATGGGGTCGGTGATCCAGATTTTTACGAAACGAGGCAAGGGAACTCCGCGTGTCGAGGCCTCGTTCGCAGGCGGGAATCTGAAGACATTTGAAGAGAAAATGGATCTCAGCGGGGGGGCAGGGCAGGTTGACTATTCGTTGGGACTAGGTCGAAGCGACACCGATGGGAACCTCCGCATCAATAATCACTTCGGCGTGACGACGGTCAATGGCCGCGTGGGTGTTACCCTTGAGAAGGCGCTGGATCTGAGTCTTGCCGTCCGTTATACCGATAGCGATCTCAATTTTCCCACCGAGGCCGGTGGCGATCGATTCAACGGGCGCCGGCTTCCTCTTGATCCCAACCAATCCAGCGATCAGCAACGGCTGGTCGTCAGCGGCAAAGCCAGCCATGCGCTGACATCCTGGTGGGGGCAGACGCTGCAGCTCGGGTGGTACCGGCGCAACTTTGCCCTTGATGATCCCTTCAATGCCGGTATCGATTTCTCCGCCTTCCACAGCAAGAATGAGGAGCGCCGGTTCTCACTCGACTACTCCTGGAATCTGACTGCGCCGACTGTGCTCGGAGTGTCCAGCCTTCTGACCACCGGCTTCGCCTTTGAGCGCGAGGAGTTCGATCAGCGGGCAGCAGCCACCGAGACCGATTTTCCTTCTTCCAGCGCCAACGCAGCCAGACGGGATAACAAGGCCGGCTATCTCCAGGGTCAGTTTGACTGGAGAAAACAGGTATTCCTGACGGCGGGATTTCGGGTCGACGGCAACAGCACCTTCGGAACTGAGGCGACACCGAGGGTCTCGGCGGCGTGGATCGTTCCTTACCTGGGGACCAAGCTGAGGAGCGGGTACGGCGAAGGGATCAAGGAGCCGAGCTTCGTTGAGAACTTCGGTGACGGAAGTCAGTTCGTTGTCGGCAATCCCAACCTGAGACCGGAGCGCACCAGGAGCTGGGAGGTCGGGCTGGACCAGCCGCTGCTTCAGGGTCTGGCCGATTTCTCGGTGACGTATTTTCACAACCGTTTTAAGGACCTAATCGCCTTTATTTTTACTCCTACCCCTGGCTGTCCCGCCAGTTTTTGTAACGTCCAGAAAGCCAGAGCGGAGGGAGTTGAACTAGCCGCGACGATCCGCCCGGGGTACGGCCTGACTATCGGTGGCGCCTACACCTACCTGGATACCAAAGTCCTCGACGATGGCGGCATCGAGTCGGTTGTGCTGCAGAAGGGCCAACGCCTGCTCCGGCGACCCAGGAACGCCGGGTCACTCACCATCGATCATGGCTGGCGTCGCCTGCACACCAGCCTGACGGCCACGTTTGTCGGTCAGCGGCCGGATATCTTCACCGATCCGATGACCTTCGTCACCCAACGAGTCACTGCTGAGGGTTATACAACGGTGGACCTGGCGGGCTCGTACCTGCTGCTGAAGGACACTCGCCATCTCCGGGAACTGACACTGTTCGGGAAGATCCAGAACCTCTTCGATCGGAATTATCAGCAGGTCGCCGGTTTTTCGGCTCCCGGCATTACCTGGTTGTTCGGCCTGAAGGGCAGCCTGTGACGCGCCGAGCGATCCTGCTGTTCTGGATCGCGCCGTTACTGTGGTGGGGAGCTGCCGATGCCGCCTCCCTCACGATTGTCGATGACGCAGGGCGGTCAGTCGTGCTGGACCGGCCTCCCAGGCGGATCATGGCGCTTACGCCGGACCATACCGAGATCCTGTTCGCCCTGGGCGCCGATGACCGGATTATTGCCGTTGACCAATGGAGCGACTACCCGCCAGCGGCGAAGGCGAAGCCAAGGATCGCCTCATTTAATTCCAACCTGGAGCAGATTATACGTTTCAGTCCCGACCTGATTCTCTCGACTCACGGGGCCGCCGAACCGCTGCTGCCCCTCGAACGATACGGGATCAGGGTCATGATCTTTGCGCCGCGGACGCTGGACGACCTCTACCGACACATCCTGCTGATCGGGCGGATCGTGGGCGCCGAGGTGCGCGCCGAGGGATTGATAGCGGCCATGCGACAGCGAGTGGCGGCGGTAGTTGAGAAGGTGCGAGATGCGCCGAGACCCACACTCTTTATTGAGCTTGACGGCAGCGACCCGGGCCGTCCCTTCACAGCCGGTCCCGGATCATTTATCGATGTCCTTGTGCAACTCGCAGGGGGGATCAACGTGGCTGCTCGCTCGAAGACGGCGTGGCCTCAGTTCAGCCTGGAAGAGCTGGTCCGGGCCGATCCTGACCTGATTATTCTGGCCGATCCTGTCGCTCCCCCGATCCCGTATGTGTCGGAACTGGCGGCTCGACGCCCCGGCTGGAGCCGCTTGCGCGCGGTGCGTCTGGGGGCGATCACTGCGATCGATGCAAGCCAGATCAGCCGGCCTGGACCAAGAATCGTTGATGGCCTCGAGCTGTTGGCCAGACTGCTGCACCCGGACCGATTTCGATGAGACAGCACTCGCGCTCCGCACACGAAATCCCCCCGTGCCCCCCTCTTATAAAGGAGGGGTGGGGGGATTTTCTGCCCGGTATCTATGTCGCCTTGTCGGTATTACTCCTATTGGCGTTGCTCATCGGTATCATGCAGGGTGCGGTTACATTATCGCCCGTGACGATCCTCAAAATCCTTTTTCGGTCAGCCGGCATTTCGCTTGGCCCGGTGACCTGGCAGGGTGCGGATGAGACGATCCTGCTCGAAATCAGGCTGCCCAGGGTTCTGGGCGCGGCATTGGTAGGCGCGGCCCTGGCGACTGCCGGTGTCCTGTTCCAGGGGCTCCTGCGCAACCCACTTGCCGATCCATATATCATCGGCACATCGGCCGGCGCGGGCTTTGCGGCGACGGTGGCCATACTGATGCTGCCTCCGGCCTCGATCCTCGGTTTTGGATCGGTGGCGCTTTCAGCCTTCGTCGGCGGCCTGCTGGCGGTACTGCTGGTCTACCGGCTTGCGCGGGTAGATGGGCGCTGTTCGCCTGTAACGCTGCTGCTCGCCGGGGTCGTTGTCAATGCCGTTCTCGGCTACCTGGGCTCGTTAAGCATCGTACTGTTCGAGGGGAGCGAGTTTCGACTCCGTCAAGTCTTTACCTGGCTTATGGGCGGGATCGCCGTGAATGATCCGCGCCAACTGTTGGCGGTGGGGCCGATCATTGTTGTGGGGATTATCGTTGCGTATGGTTGTGGAGTGTCGCTTAATGCGCTGACGGTAGGAGAGGAGGGCGCGCGAGCTCTGGGAGTGGACCTGGATCGAGAGGCCCGAAGAATCGTAATGCTCGGCGCGATGCTGACGGGCGCTGCCGTCAGCATCAGCGGCCTGATCGGATTCTTGGGGCTTGTCGTTCCGCACATCCTGCGCCTCCTGGTCGGGTCGGATCACCGGCGACTGTTGCCGGCTTCGGCCTTGGGCGGCGCGGCCCTTCTGGTATTGGCAGATACGGCAGCGCGCTCCATCGCAGCCCCGGCGGAGCTCCCTGTGGGAATCTTCACGGCCCTGCTCGGCGGTCCCCTCTTTCTCTTTCTCTTGCGGCGGAATGGAAAGGAGTCGGGGTGGCGGTGAGACCGGCGATCCGTCTCGACGGCGTTCATTTCACCTATCCGAGCGGCTTTGGGCTCGCGGGGATCGATCTGTGCATTGAGCGGGGCGAACGAGTAGCGATCCTGGGCCCGAACGGCTCTGGAAAGACGACGCTCCTGAAACTGATGCTGGGCTTGCTGCATCCCGGGCAGGGCACGATCTCATTCGAGGGCTCGGACCTGGGCGGGATGAGCCGGATGGCGGTGGCGCGGGCGATTGCCATGGTTCCTCAGGAGTTGCTGCTGCCTTATGATCTTACGGTGCGAGAGGTCGTGCTGCTGGGGCGCACATCCTATCTGTCTCGCTACCGCGGTCCTGCAGACGAGGATCTGGAGGTGGTGCGCGCCGCGATGGCCGCCGTCGATCTCCTGTCCTCTGGAGGCCGTCCGTACAATGAACTGTCCGGGGGGGAACGGCAGCGAGTCATCCTGGCAATGGCGCTGGCGCAACAGCCGCGTCTGCTGCTGCTCGACGAACCGATCCGCTCGCTCGATCTTAATCACCAGATCCGGATGCTGTCGCTGATCAGAGAGCTCAATGTGAAGCGCGGTCTTACGGTTCTCTCATCCATGCACGATCTGAATCTGTCTTCGCTCTATTTTGACCGCCTGGTCCTGCTCTCATCAGGCCGCATTGTCGCGGATGGCCCTCCGGGTGAGGTAATCCGGCCGGATACGATACACGAGGTCTTTGGGGTATCCGTGCTTGTAGCCCGGCATCCCGGACTCGGTATTCCCTGGATGACGCTCGCGCCGGACGCGCGCGATCTGCTCTCTACTCGTGAAGACGCCTCGGAGGCGCACCCCTATCGGTAAGCAGGGTAACGTGTAGCCAACACCCTGCCGGCGGGGCCAGCCTCCGCACCGCCTCCGCGATCTCCATTGTGGCCCTCCCCGCCCGCGGCCGTCCCCCCGCGATCCGTGTTCCCTCGCCAGGATCGACCGCTGGGCGGCCGCCGTGTCAGCGGTGGTGGCTCGCCGGGCCCCGCCGCTCGCCCCACCGCCGCGGAGCAGACGGCCCACGGGGCCGACCGACCCCTGCACCGTTCGTCCCAAGATCCCACTCTAGCCCGCTGTCCGGCACTGCTCTACCGGATCCGCAATGGCTGGACCAACCAGAAAAGGCTTGACACTGCTGGGCACCTTGCCTAAAATCACTTCGCGGGGTGGAGCAGTCTGGTAGCTCGTTGGGCTCATAACCCAAAGGTCGCAGGTTCAAATCCTGCCCCCGCAACTAATCTTCTCAATGGGTTAGGCGATTTCGCCTAGCCCTTTTTTGTGCAACAGAGCCAGTAGGCCCATAGTAGGCCCAACTCTGCAATCCTTCAGTCGGAAGCCTTTCAATACTGGGGCTTTAAGGGCGTCAAGGGACAGATGTCCTTCAACATGATCGTAAACGTCTCAAATGATCCCAGGGAGTGTGACCAGGAGATCAAGGTTGCGATTGCAGATGAACTCTGGACATATAGCGAAGATTGCACAGGAAATGAAATTGGCGGCGGGGCAGGTGCAGGCGGTGGCGGTGCTGTTTGCGGAGGGTGGGACGATTCCATTTGTGGCGCGGTACCGCAAGGAGGTGACGGGGTCGCTGGATGAGGTGGAGCTGACGGGCATCCGCGATCGGTTGGACCAGTTGGCTGAACTCGACAAGCGGCGTGAGGCGATCCTGAAATCGCTTGAGGAGCGGAACCTGCTATCAGACGAGTTGAAGGCGAAGGTTCTTGCTGCGGAGACACTGACGGCGCTTGAGGACATTTATCTGCCGTATCGTCCGAAGCGGCGGACGCGGGCGACGATTGCGCGCGAGAAGGGGCTTGAGCCGTTGGCTCTGGCGTTGTTGGCGCAGGGGCTGGCGGACATGATGGCTGCGGCGCAGCAGTACGTCGATGCCGAGAAAGGTGTTGCGGACGTTGATGAGGCGTTGCAGGGCGCACGCGATATCATCGCCGAGATGGTCAGCGAAGACCCGCAGGCGCGTGCGCGGATGCGCGAGCTGTTTCTGGGCGCGGGCGTGTGCGAGTTGAAGGTCGTCAAAGGTAAGGACGTCGACGGCGCGAAGTATAAGGACTATTTTGATTGGAGCGAACCGGCGGCCAAGGCCCCGTCGCACCGGCTGTTAGCGATGTTTCGCGGCGAGAACGAGGGGTTTTTGTCGTTAAATATCGCGCCGCCTGAGGACGATGCCGTGGCGCTGCTCGACGGACAGTTTGTGAAGGGCGGGGGCGCGGCCTCCGGACAAGTCGGCGAGGCGATCCGCGACAGCTATAAACGGCTGTTGAGGCCGTCGATGGAGACCGAGGCCCGGGCCGAGTTGAAGCGCCGCGCGGACGTCGAGGCGATTCGCGTGTTCGCCGACAACCTGCGCCAACTGCTCTTGGCGCCTCCGTTGGGCCACAAGAACGTGCTTGCGCTGGACCCTGGGTTCCGGACCGGCTGTAAACTGGTGTGTCTCGACCGGCAAGGTAAGCTGCTCCACGACGACGTGGTGTATCCGACCGCGGGCGAAGGCTCGGCGCGCGCGGCGGCCGTCAATGTCAAGGCGCTGGTCGCCAAGTTTGAGATTGAGGCCATTGCGATTGGCAACGGCACGGCTGGGCGCGAGACGGAGGCATTCGTGCGCTCACTTGAGTTGCCGGCGTCGATCTCCGTGGTGATGGTCAACGAATCGGGCGCGTCCATCTATTCGGCGTCTGAGATTGCGCGCGAAGAATTCCCGAAGCACGACGTGACCGTGCGCGGATCGGTCAGCATCGGGCGGCGTCTGATGGACCCGCTGGCGGAACTCGTCAAGATTGACCCGAAATCCATCGGCGTGGGGCAATACCAGCACGACGTCGACCAGCCCGCGCTCAAGCGCAGCCTGGACGATGTGGTGATGAGCTGCGTGAACGGGGTCGGCGTCAACGTCAATACCGCCAGCAAGCCGCTGCTCGTGTATGTGTCGGGCCTCGGACCGCAACTGGCCGGGAACATCGTCGCGTTCCGCAACGAGAACGGGGCGTTTACGTCGCGCGCGCAGCTCAAGCAGGTCCCGCGCCTGGGGCCGAAGGCCTTCGAACAGGCGGCCGGTTTCCTGCGCATCCCCGCGGCGAAGAACCCGCTCGACGCGAGCGCCGTCCATCCCGAGCGCTACGGGACCGTCGATGCCATGGCCAAAGACCTTGGGTGTTCGGTGACGGACCTCATGCGCGACGAGACGCTACGCGCGAAGATTCAACTCGACCGCTACGTGACCGACACAGTCGGCCTGCCCACGCTGCGCGATATTGTGGCCGAGTTGGCCAAGCCCGGCCGTGACCCGCGCGAGCAGTTCGAGGCGTTTTCCTTCGCCGACGGCGTCAATAAGATGGACGACCTCGTGCCGGGGATGAAGCTGCCCGGCATTGTCACCAACGTCACGGCGTTCGGCGCGTTTGTGGATATTGGCGTGCATCAGGACGGCCTCGTCCACATCAGCCAGTTAGCGGATCGGTTCATCAAAGACCCCAACGAAGTCGTCAAGGTGCAGCAGCGCGTGAGCGTCACTGTGGTCGAAGTGGACCTGCCTCGCAAACGCATCGCGCTGTCGATGAAGGCCAACGCGAGACAGCAGGTCCCGTTCGAGCAGGCACCGGCCGCAGGGCCGCGTCGGCAGGCCCACGCCAAACCGGCGCCGAAGCCCGCGCGGCCTGAATCCAAGCCGCCTGCCAAGGCCGAAGACCTTCTGAAAGCCCTCCAAGCCAAGTTCAACCGGAACAGATAGAATCATTCCCGCGGGCTCCTTGCTCCATCCCGGTGTGCTGGGACATTTCCAGTTGCAACATAGTTGCACTGGACTATCCACCAATATATGACGGGTACGTACACACTGCGTGATGGGGACGGTGTTTCAGCGAGGCCCATTGTGGGCTCGTCAGGCAAAGGGGCGTTAGGGGGTCAGGCGCTGTGGAAGGTTGCGTCGTCGAGGCGATCCACGGCCTGCCGGTTGGCCCCTGGGATGAGAGGTGTCCGCAGGTGTCAACGGTCAGTTGAATGGGCGAATGACTCACCTGGCGGTGGTACAACAACTGGCGGCGGGTCAACCCCTCCTTGCGCGTTCAGTCTCCCCTCGATCCCCTTTTTCTCTTCCCTCTATATCTTGGGTTCCGCTACACCCCTGACCACCAGCCGAAAAATCCCTCCTAGACTTATTCTGCTCCAAGTTGTAATCTCTCCAAAGGCAAATTCCCATCAAACACACTCGAGATGAAGCGTGGAAGCGTGAGACTCCCGCTCCCATCTCCGAATTAACCGCCAACAAGTCCGTTTTGTCCGCCTCACATAAGGAAGTGCCAAATGAATAGAACCTTCATTTTGGGCAGGCTTCAGCAGCTTACTGGCGGCCTTGAACCAGCTCCGGGAACGGGTGTCGACGAACTTCCAGCACTACAGCGAAGTCTGGCAGAGCAGTTTGCGGCAGATCCGGCGTTTACGATCTCTGGGAATCGCCTGCATCACGAGAACGCGCAGATCGAACAATCAGCGGATCTATCAGCCCAACTCGGCGATCTTGACGCGCTGTTGGCGGGTCTAACTCCGAAGCAAGCTCCTGGGCCGTCGCCGCTCGTATTCAGGCGCGAAACAGATTTCAGCAACAGTCTGTTAGGCCATTCGGTTCCGCACTGGGGATCTGGGATGGCGCCGGCCAAAACCTTTGGGCCATTCGTGAATGAACACGGGCTGCAAGTATGGTTTGATTTTTATTTCCCGGTGAGACTGGTTGAGGTGTATCTCCAGGGCAGTTCCACACCCGCTCTCTTGATACCGGTGTGGGGCACAATTACGGGGAGGACGTCGTATCCGATAGAGCGCGGCAGCATATGGATTGCGTCTGAGTTGATTGCGCGAGTCTCGGCGTTGAGTGGGTACTACACAGGATTAAAAATAAGGGGCGGCTCTCTCTCGCTTTCTCAAAACGCCGTAGTAACGTCCGGCAAGATCTTCATGCCGCTCACTGCAACTACAATACTGCATCTAGATCTCGACCAGAATTCCGTAACCGCCACTGCGAACGAAGCCGGTCTCGATGCAAAAGAAGCGGTCATCAACTTACCAGAGACCCTTGATCTGCAATTCACCTCTCACAGCAGCAGCGTAAGGGCGGGCAATGCCTCCTGCACAGTATTTGGCGCCGACGCCGATTTTCAATTCAATAACGCTCCTCCTGCTTGGATAAGCGCCATTGGCCAGATACTCATTCCCTATTCAGTACGAACGACGGGCGACACGCCCAACACACTTGAGATCCTTTCATCGGACTCGCGCCTCTGCACACTTTCCCGAAGCGCAAGAATCAAGAGCGACAGCGGCTGGCTGCTGCCCACAGCCAAGGTCGATCCACAGAAGTTCGGCCAGGCGGCAGGAACGGGCGCCTTGTGTATCGGTTTGTCGAAAGGCATTACGGCGGAGTGGAAAGGATTGAAAGGAGGGAACGCCGCGCTCGTCAGTCCCGCCATCATTGTCGAACCGGGCATGGTTACCGTCGTGGATTTCTTTGCCAGTAATGTCTATGGCAAACAGAAATGGAGTGTCTGGAGAAACGCCGCCAACAAACATCATTCAGCGATCACCCTCACGTTCGGCGGTTCATTTCCGTTCATCTTTGTATCGTCAGCCAGCAACAACGAAGCAGTCTTCTTTTTCTGCGGCCACAAAGCAGCGTTTGATCGTCCGGTTGATGCGAATGGTGCACCCTTTAAGATTGAATCAACAATCGCCTTCGCAGGCATCCTGCAAAAAGGGGATAAGTTCGAAGCGTTGCTGTTGGATAACGACCTGTTGTTCGACGGCAATCCAGGTAAAGCAGGCGCCTTCGAACGCCATTCTCTTATCCTGCGGAATGCGCTGTTCACTGTCAGCTGTCCTTACAGTGTGTTTCTCTTCGGCAAGTTGGAGGACGATGACGAAGTGACGAAGGGTGTCGTAGCGCTGATGTTCGGCGTGTATCTCTACCTGCCAACATTGCCTGACCCCTACGTGGCGAGCTATACGGGATTCTTGAGGGATCGGGGCGGGCGCGAGTTCAGCCAATTGAGGATGGGACTCGCGGGCTTTGTGAAATGGCCCAATCGGGCAGAAGCGCCATCAGTCGATGCTGACCTGCCCGATGATCCGGCGTATGTCTATTTCAGATTTGCTCCGCTGGAACCGTCAACGGTCCTCGGTGCTCTGTCGGCGGGACCGCAGGCCTTTTCGTCGAATGTGCATGTCGAACAATCGGCCCGGAATTTCCAGACCGGCGTGCGCACATTCAACGTCGCCTTCCGCGCACGCGATAAGTTTTCATTGCCGCTGGTCGCGAGTGACCAAGTCGCCCAACCTAATCTCTTCCAATCGACAGCGGACCCATGGTTCCTTGACCAGGTGCAGCGGTCTCTCCAATCGGGTGAACTCAGTTCGGTGATTGCCGAGTTTGAAGCAAACCCTTTGTTGAGTCACATCAGGGACAAGACGGTTCAGGTAAGGGAAACACTCACCACTGCGCTTAGAAATAGTCAATCTCCTTCAGGCTCCGAAGGTTTCTTCGCAGCCACTGGAATCGCGGGCGCGGAGCGATCCACACGAATGGCCTCGACCGGTAATCGCGGCGATCTATTCGGGCGCGATACGTTTATGCTGCTTGACGTCTCAAGTAACGCCGATCAGATGGGTGTAAGCCTGGGAAACGCGATTCGGGTTGAGCGTGATCAGCGCGGCGAAACGAACCTTCTTACGGTAGGCGCTGTATTCATTGGCGCAACCGGCGGCTCGTCATTGCAGTTTCAGATTCTGAACATGGATGTGGTCGCGAGCGCGCACAATCTGCGCGCAGTAACGTTGCCGCAAATATCCTGGGAGCCGATCTGGAACATCCCTCTGGAAATAGAGGGAGCGCTTGATCCGCAGGATCTGATCACGGTCACTCCGGGCCTGCTGGTCTATGACAACGACGGCATCCCCACGCGCATTTTCTCTGAGAGTCCTTCTCCGGTGCCCATAGCGCCTCTTCCTGTCACAAGACACTTCGTCAAAGAGTTCAACGACAAACATGTCCCGATGCAGTTGCACTCGATATTCACATTGCCCTTCGGTTTGATCGCTCAAGCTGATTTTACCCGGAAGGTAAAAGGCGCTCCGGCTCACGGCACAAGGTTGCATTTCAATACCCCGCACTTTCCAGGGGTCCGTGGGGGATTGCAGATCAAAGCAAAGGCGCCGACCGCGTTAGCGCCAACCAGGAGGCCGGCGTTCGGTGGTTGGACAATCCAACTGGACAACGACATCAAGTGGGCTCTGTTCGGCATTCCAATCACCGGCAGCACGCTAGGGAACATCGTGAAGACGATTTTCAACAACGAGTTCTTTGCAAATAAGCCGAAGGTGCCGCTCGAACAGATTGAATTCTCTGGATATGGCGCTTCCATCTTCAGCAACTGGCTCGACGAGGACGCCGCCATCGCAGAAGTCAGCCAGACCACGTTCGATGTCTTAGTCGGACGCACCGCGCATGAAGTTATCCAGGTCAGGAGCATTCTCTACCCGTTCGGCGTGCACGTTGTGCGCACGATCACTCTCATGCGCTCGTCGAATGGTTATGTATTCCGCTCGGATTCGGGATGGAAGGCGGAGAGCGATGGCTTTTATGAATTCGGCTACGCGATCAATCTCGATCCTGACCCTCCCATTCCTGTGCCAAACCCTTATATAGTGCACAACCAGCCGGTGAAAGGGGTCTCGAATGTCCGCGAGATAAGAGACAACCCCGACGCAGGAATGTTCACGTCCTCATTCAAAATCAACGACCCGGATCTGCCTCCCGCCGTTAAGGGGCTGACGCTGGCACAATGGAAGCAGCTCTTCAAGAATATCGCGAGCCCGAACGACTCGTTGGATGTGCAAATGCAAGCAGTCGTCTTCGATGCGAACGTGCATCTTGACAGCGTAACGAGCGGCGGAGTCAGCGATGCCGCCCACGGCGATTTCACCGTCCTGTCGCGAAAAATGTTGGGTTATGTGCAGATCGCTCCGTCGGCGATCCTTGTGCCCGCACATATCTTCGCGGATTTGCTGAACTTCCAAAATGGTTCGTTGGGCGGTCCGGTTGATTGCACCATCGATATCGCACACTCGAAACAGCGAATGCGAGTTACCAGAGTAGATGTAAATCCGGCTCTTGATGGCGCCGGACAACACATCTTTGCGACGGCGGCACGCGGCTCGTTGATTCTGCCGGCTGATGGATCGTGGTCGGTCGTGAAACAGAAAACGGATACCGGCGATGTGAAGCCGGTTGAAGAAGGACAGAGCGTTCCGCTTATCAAGCCCAACGGCAATACTAACTTCAAGATCGCCAATCCCGCCGACGTGGTACAACCAACAACTTCAAAGACGAACTTTGGCGTCTTGCAATCGACAGGCACCCAGAAACTACTGTTCGATATTCCGCAGTTCTCACTCAACGAAACCAAACTGAAGAGTGACGAAACCTATTTTGCCGATGCGTACAAGCTGCTGAATTCGAAGAGCGTCTTCCCTAACATCGCCAACGCCCTGCAGCTAACCAACGCAGAACATACGGTCGATATTCTGGGCGAAGGACTGATGAAGATGGCTGATAGAGATATCGATCTCAATAGCCTACTGCCTTCGAATTACGAGTATGCTTTTATCAACGAGCCTAAGATCCTCAAAATATACGCCAAGTACAAGAGCACAACCGGTCAAGGCGGGAAGCTGAAGCTGGGCATCGATTCCGCCGCCGCCCTGGCGGACACATGGAAGGCAGCTCTATCCAACATAAGAATCGTTGTCGATCTCGGTCCCTTCACAGAGTTGATGTGGGTTGATGGAAACTTCAATGCGTCGAGCGCCGCTGATCCACAGTATGCCGTTCCTCATCTGCAGTTCGGGCCCGTGCTCCAGCCTGTCGTGGATATTCTCCAAATCCTCGCGACCTTGTCGGGTAATGATTTTGACAAAGGCATGGACGTGGGGATGAGCAACTCCCCCGATAACTGGGAGTACAAATTTAATTGCTCGAAAGAAATCCCGGTCATCAAGTTCCCTTCGCCTGAAGAACTGACGATCGATCCAACTCCGCCTTTGAAATTGGAAGCCGGGTTAAAAGTCGGCTTCTATTTCAATGAGGTCTTGTCTATCCCCACCGATCTCAAACAACTCGTCCCTGCTTGCGGCGCTTTTGTGGCGTTCACCGGCGGGCTGCATGTGATGTGTTTTTCGTTGCAGATCGCGAGCGTCTATGCGGTTGGACAGGTCGAACTCGGAATCGCGGCCGACACGAAAGCCGGAATCATGCTGCATATGAAATTCGGCTTTGGGGTTGAATTAGTCGTTGGGCTTCCCGTGGTTCTCAACGTCTCAGTTCTCTACATGGTGGAGGTAGATGTAGGAATCAGTAGCTCGACGCTCGACGTTGGCGCGATGATGTTGTTCCGAGGTTCGGCAGAGATCTGCGGCGGACTCGTATCCATCTGCATTCAGATTGAAGCAGGCGGCGGTATTCACAGGGACATACCCGCTGACCGCACTGATTGCGTCGCGCAGGTGACATTCTCAATCGATGTGACTGTGCTTTGGGTAATTGATCTTCACGAGTCTGACCGGTGGCAGGAATCGCGTCAGATCGCCTAGAACGATCGTTGACTGCTGAAAGCGAGGTAAGCCATGTCACCACTCTCAAATGAAAAACTTCGCATTCTGACTTTTCCGCAGCGCATCAATGGCGATCAGCTCGAGCTGAACGCTTTGCTGCTGCCAACGCAACGATTGCTGAATGTGCAGGCAGCATTCCCAAGTCAATTACACCCCGGCACTTCTGTCCAGTTGCCGAAATTCATAACGGCTGACCTGAAACTGGAAGTAAAGGCCATCAAGGGACTGAGTACCTACCCGTTTTCCGACATCGGCGTTTTAGCCGGCGAGGGCGCGACGGTTGATACCTTGCCGACGAACCTCACGTTCCCTGCGAATCTTCCGGCACTGTATGAAGGACTCGCTTCGCGATTCAAGCTTGATCGGTCAGGGACGGCAACTACCGCCGGCGCGGGAGCCCCGTGGGCAGACGCCGATGGCATTCGTAAATACTTGCCGAAATCTTATCGCGCCGCGTTCAATTTCACACTCCCGCGAAACGATTTTGCCAAGACGGACGATAGTTATCACTGTGCGATTAAACAGAGTCCTGCTCCTGATCCCGCTTTCAGGCAATCGCCCGATGATGTGACGTGGGGTCGAATTGTCGCATTCTGTTTGCGGCAGCCGCGGCTGGCCGAACGCATCGGCTTGCTATATAGGCTCACCGCTACGTTACCGGCCGCCGATTATTTTCAAAACGGAGGTTGGGTCTATTTCAACCTTCGGTCCGCGCTGACTGACTTTGACATTTCGAACGCGGCCATTGAGCTCCGGGAATATGCGGCGAGGATCCCTCTCATCGACGTACCGCGACAATTATTTGGCGCCCTGCTCTTTCCCGTCGTAGCGGGACCGGCACAGCCCAATGGCGACTTCGACACGTTGAAGATAGAAACGTCCGACTATGATGATGGCTTTGCCAAAATCGTGCATGCAGTTCAGCCCGTCAGCGCGAACATCTTGAGTGAAGAACCAGACGGAATGCATGTGCAAAGGGACATGGGCATTCGTCTTGGATGGGATGATGAGCAATTGATCATCTGGCAGAACCGGCAAGTGCTTGCCGATCCAACGACGCCCGGTCAGCGTATTGACGCACCGCTTGGTGTGTTTACCTATCGCGTCGATGCGCGAGAAAAGAACCAGCCTGATTGGCGATCGTTGGTGCTGATCGAGAACAGAGCGGAATTGACGCTTGCCGGTGAATCAGTCAGCCCCGCACGAACGCGGATTGAAACCGGCGTACAGGTCTATCCCGTCAAGATCAACGCCGATCTGGGAACGAAATACTGGCTCCCGAGCTACTTCACGCAATGGTATGGCCCATCGCTCGCGCTACCGGACGAACGCGCGGCGCAGTTGGATGAAACCGGCGCCCTGGCTAACCCTGGGATCTATCACGACGCGAACATCTCGCAGCATCCTGATCAAAAAGGCGGCTTGTACGAGCCTATTCTGCCGGCTGACGTTGAGCTGAAGTACGGACATGAATATGAGTTTCGCGTAAGACTCGGCGATCTCACAGGCGGCGGTCCGATAGTCACCGATGATGCACTGAACGACGCACCCGCTACGAGTTCTTCACTGGTCTTCAAGCGCTATGTTGCCCCCAAACAGTTAAAGGTAACCCCTCTGGCGGCGCAACCTGCTCCCACTTCGCCAACGGTGGTCTTCTATGAGGGCAATCTTTTCGAGGTGTCGCGTCCGCGTCTTGGGTATCCGGCGTTGCTCTTTACGGAGATGGACACGAACGACGCCTTTCAGAAACTTCTCGACGACAAAGCGTTTCTTCACACCGGCAAAGTGCTCAATGAGACCATCAAAGACCAGCGTGCCGTCAGTTACTTAGATCCCGATGTCGATCAGTTCATGGTGATTATCGAATTGAAGTCTTTGGCGCTCGACAATCTCGCTTCACTCAATCAGCGGGAAGCATTCATCCCTCTTTACACGACGTTCCGCACGTTTCCCGACGACCCTAATGCGCCGTTCACGCTTCAGTTGGAGTACCGGGACGCTAACGTGATCGACTTTGGCAATAAGATCGACCTCGGCGATCTTAATATTTCGCAGAATGATATTGACAATGGCGTCAGCATTGTTCTGCCGACATCCCGCGACGTCCGCATTACGCTGCTACCCGTCTGTTCCGACAAGGCAGACAAACCGGAGTATTTCGGTTTCCTCAAGACCCTGTTGGCGGGGAGGTTTGTGCGGACTGGCGAGCCTGTTCAATTCTTCATGAGACAGGACGCAGTCGACGAGCCGCATTTCTTCAGGCATGATCTTGAATCAAAAGAATTGCAGGGCATTTATCTCCAGCCTGATCCCCCACAGATAAACAATCCGCTCACTTTTGTCGCTGTTACGGTTGAAGGCAAAGAGCTCGATCAAAGCACCCTGATGCAGCGACTGGCGACGCAGCTTGGCCTGGACTTCAAGGGGTTGAGTCTGATTGGTAAGCCTGGGGAAAGGATACACTTTGGTTGCAGCAATCGTATTCGGCACACCCTTGCGCCCGATAGCTCATCGCTCACCTTCGCCACGCAGAGCGATCTGATAAATCACTGGCTGTGCGTGCTCTCGTTTGAGATAAATCGCGATTGGACCTGGGATGGATTGAGCGAAACGGGCGTTGAAATTCATCGCAAGAAACAATTCACAGCCGAAGCCGCGACAGTCGAAGAGGCAGTCGTAGGCTATGTACAGTTGAAAAAGACGGCGAGTCGGGTAGCCATGACCAGGCCCGACCGCAGTCATACGCGAATCGTATTTGTAGATGCCGTAGAACCGAAAAAGGATGTGAATGCGCCGGCCACGCACGCGCATCCGTTTCCCAACACCATTGACGTTGAATACAGACTGACGCCGATCTTCATATCGAGCGTCGCTCCTGCTTCGTCACAGAATGAAGCCGGAACGCGCGATGTGCAGTTGCCGGTGACCACGATCCCTCAGCAGGTGCTGAAGGTGGTCGCCGCCGGAATCGCGCTTTCTCCCTATCAACACAACCAGCCATACTCCGAAACCGCAGTACGGCAACGGTATCTATGGCTTGAATTTGAAGAGCCCATAATTGATCCGAACGATACCGCCTTTGCGCGGGTGCTTGGCTACGCGCCCGATCCGCTGCTAAGTTTTTCGAATCTCGACCAACTCCTGGTTCGGCAGGATGATCCTCCTCTTGCGATAGATCCTGAGCTGATTCGCGTAATCACTAGGGGCCACGGCAATGACAATGCGGGCATCGATGCTATGCAGACGATGACAGCGGAGACCGCCGACGCCGAGCGACCCATGCACAAGATTTCTCCAGTGCATTACCTTCTTCCGTTGCCTCCAGGGCTACACAGTGAGTCAGGCGATTTATTTGGATTTTTTGTTTATGAGTTGCGAGTCGGACATACGGATAGAATCTGGTGCACGGCACACAGCCGGTTTGGTCATCCAACTCGAGTCAACGGAGTGCAGCATCCGGCTCCGCCGCTGAAGTGTCTGGTGAATCGAACGTCAGCTGGGATTTCCGTTACTGCTCAATACGCGCTTGCACTTTTCAACGGGAGGAATGTGACAAGTAAGCCTCCGAAGACCGAGATATGGTGCATGCTTTATGCGCAAGTGAAACAGGCCGATGCCAAACAAAACCGGAATATTCTCTTGTCAGAAGCCAGGGTCGAGTGTGTCGAGTCGAAACAGTTCAACCTCGCGACATTCCTGGCGGAAAGATCGGAATCTCCGATCCGGTTTGCGAACAGTTTCGATGTGAATCTCGATGCGCCAGCCGCGGGGATTGCAAGTTGGTCTGAAAATGAGATCGGGCAGCTACTGAACCAGTTCAACCTGGCCCGCACCACGGGGTTGAGTGTGCTCGCAGTGGAGATGATGCCGAGGTACGATCAGTACATTCTTTTTGGAAAGGAGCCGGATACGTCGGTGCGCCCGCTGTCACAGCAGTTAGGCCAATATCGGATTCTGCGAACAGCCCCGTTGATGGCCGTTCCTGAGATCTGCTGAGGAACTGCGTTGAGAACTAATGTCATGTATGCGGCAAACTGATGGTCCGTTGAAGGATCCCAATGCGCTGCTTCGTCCGTATCTGGAGCGGAAGATGATGGTCAACGGAGACCTTTATACCGACCTTGACGGCCTCAAGGTTGTCGCAGTAAAGGAGGTCCACCCAGAGTGAAACAGCCTTCGCTCCACGGAACCCGTGTGGATCGAGGCTGCAGGAGAGGGGTGCACGGAAAAGGCATATGGAGGGGTTTCCTGCAGGAAACCCCTCCGTGGTCTCTCGCGGGTTCAGTCAGGAGGAGTGATCGCGAACCCCTGAGGGAGTTGATCCAGCGTTGCGATGCGTGCTCAGCAGTCGGGCTCGGTGGCTTTTTTCAACCAGAATCCCTGGCCTTCGTTAGTCGGAACCTGATCCATTTGAACCGGAATACGCAGATGTAGCTGTAGCACGGAAATTCCCGCCTGAAAGTGGGATTTGCGGCTTGAAATTCCAAGGACCGACTTGGAATGCCAGCCTCATGGCAGGGAAATACGACTTTCAATTTTTAAAGTCAGCAGGCCCACCAGACAGGGCCCTACGTGGTCAAAGTGGTGCCAAAAGGCAATGAGTGGATTTATCACATGCAGGTAAATCAGGGAGTTACGCCAAATACAAGAAGTTACGCGGCTTGATTGTTCGGGCTCATAACCCAAAGGTCGCAGGTTCAAATCCTGCCCCCGCAACCAATCTTCTCAATGGGTTAGGCGATTTTGCCTAGCCCTTTTTGTGTGATACGCGACCCGCAACTCCGCAAACCGCGAGTTTCCTAGGCCGGCAGAATAGCCGGGGATTAATCCCCGCGCATGTCATCGGCGGCCCTCGCCGGCGAATAGCCTCCACGAAACCATGCCGGACGGCCCAACCAGCCTTCGCGCCTCGCCCAGTCCCACAGGCGAATGCCCAGCAGGACGGCCAGTATGGCCGCGTAGAGATACGGGTCGTTCACCCCTTTCTTGACCAGCCACAGGTAATGCAGCACGCCCAGCAGACCAATGAGGTAGACCAGCCGGTGCAGTTGCCGCCAGTTCCTGCCCCCCAGCCGTTTCGCCATTCCTGATGTGGAGGTGACAGCCAGCGGCGTTAGCAACGTCAGGGCGAGCATGCCGACGGTGATGTAGGGCCGCTTGACGATGTCTGGTATCAGTTCCCCCCACTCGAAGAAGTGGTCGACCGCGATCCAGACGGTGAAGTGGAGGCAGGCGTAGAAGAACGCGAACAACCCCAGCAGACGCCGCAGGCTCATCTGCCATGAAATTCCGAGCAGGATACGAAGGGGCGTGAGGGCAAGGCTCGCGAGCAGCAGCCGGAGCGTCGTGTCGCCGAGCAGGTTCGTAGCGTACGAGATTGGATTCGCGCCGAGCCCGTTGGTGAGGAACCGATACAGGAGCAGCAGCAGGGGCGACAACGCAATGCCCCACACTACACTTTTTAGACTGATGCAGGCTCGTCTGGACATAGGTCAGAAGTTCCGTCGCAGGTCCATCCCGGCGTACAGCGCCGCGACCTGTTCTGCGTAGCCGTTGAACATCAGCGTCTTGCGCCGTCGAAACTCCCCGATACGTCGCTCAGTCGCCTGGCTCCAGCGTGGATGATCGACGGTGGGATTGACGTTCGAGTAGAAGCCGTATTCGCTCGGGGCTGCCTTTTCCCACGTCGTCTTCAGTTGCTCGCTCACAAAGCGGATCCGCACGATCGCCTTTGCGCTCTTGAAGCCATACTTCCATGGTACCACGATGCGAACGGGGGCGCCGTCCTGGTTCGGCAACACCTGCCCGTACAGACCGAATGTCAGCAGCGTGAGCGGGTGAAGCGCCTCATCCAACCGCAACCCCTCCACATATGGCCAATCGAGCGAGGAGACGCTGAACAGGCTCTTGCGCTGTCCCGGGAACTGCGCAGAATCGAGGAGTGAAGTGAACTCGACGAACCTGGCCTTGCTCGTTGGTTCTAACCGCTTGATGAGGGACGCGAGCGGGTAGCCGATCCAGGGGATCACCATCGACCACCCCTCGACACAGCGCAGGCGGTAGACCCGTTCTTCCATCGGGAACAGTCGCAGCAGCTCCTCAATGTCGTACCGCCTGGGGCGTGCCACGAGCCCATCGATCTGGACCGTCCACGGGCGCGGCTTGAGCAGATGTGCCAGCCGCGCAGGGTCGTCCTTGTTCGGGCCGAATTCCCAGAAATTATTGTAGGTGGTAATGTTCTCAATGGAGGTCAGTGGATCCTCCAGAGTGAACTGCTCGCTGCGGCGCGCAGGGAGAGGTGTGCCGGCGGGCGGAGCCGCCACAGCCGTCGATGTGATTGGAGTCAGCGCCAAGGCCGCCATTCCGATCAGAAACGACCGCCGGTTGAGGTAGAGCTGGTAGTCCGTAATCTCTGACGGTGCAATGTTTGGGGCATGCCTGATTAACATACGATGCTCCTGCAATCTGCCTTCTACACCCTTAGACGCTCCATAGCCCCATGTGGTTTCTTCATTCGATGCTAGAGGCCTCGCAGGCGGGCGGCGTGGAGGATGGCGATGATCGTCATGCTGTCGACAATCTCGCCCTGCAGGACCATCCGGAGGGCGTCAGTGAATGGGAAGGCCTGGACCTCGATGAACTCCGTGTCGTCCGGAGGACGGGCCAGCCTGGCCAGCTCTTCGCCGATGAAGAGGTGAGCCGTCTCGTCCATCACGCTCTTGCTCGTGTGATAGGTACTGATCCGGGTGAGCCTTCCCGCCTGATACCCGCTCTCTTCAGCGAGTTCCCGCTGGGCTGCCGCCTCGATCGACTCGCCAGCATGGATCCCTCCGGTGGGCATCTCCCAGGTCACCCGCTTCGTCACATACCGGTACTGTTTCACGAGAAGGACCGTATGGCTGTCGAGGAAAGGGAGGATACCAACACACTCGCCGCAGGTGACCACGCCGTAAATCGTGGTCCGTTCGTCAGGGAGCTCGACCAGGTCTTCGCGCAGGGACAGCCATCGGTTCTGATAGATCGGCCGGCTGGAGAGGGTCTTCCATTCGTGTTCCGCAAACGCATGCGCCTTCTTCACCATGTCTGCTCCATGAGAAACCGCCTTGTGCGCTGAGCCTCTCCGGCGTTGAGTTGATCGAGGGAGATCTGCAGACGACTCAGATCATCGGGTATATCCATATCATACCACGGGTCAAGGCAGGCCGGCCGTATCCTGCGTGGCCACGCGCACTGAGCGCGCTATCCACAATCGAACGGGCTGCGTGCCTGCCCTCGGTCAGCGCCTGCCAGGCACTGGCCCGTCGATGGCGGTGCGGACCGCAGTAGCCAAGTCGGCTTGGCTCAGTGGCTTTCGGACATAGCCGCTGACCCCCAAGTGGTCCAGGGTCCGGCGAATCTCGTCTGGGGCGTACCCAGTGCTGACCAACACCGTGATATCAGGGTTGAGCGCGCGTAGTGCCGGGATCAGGTCTGCCGCCGCCATCCGGGGCATGATGGCGTCAGTGAGTACCAGCGCAATCTCGGGGTGAGCCCGGAAGACTGCCAGCGCTTGGACGCCATCGGCAGCGGCGAGGACGGTGTATCCAAGGTCGCTCAGGAGAATCTCTCCCATCTCCAGAACCATCGGGTTGTCCTCCACCAACAGGAGCGTCTCGCTCCCGTGTGGCATCATCTTCGCGGCCGAGGGCGTGGCGTCTGCCGGAATGGGAACGATAGGGAGAAAGACGTGGAAGGCGCTCCCCTGCCCTTCGGCTGTTTCCACTTCAAGCCAGCCCTCGTGCTGGTGAACGATTCCGTGAACCGAGGCCAGGCCTAAGCCGGTCCCATGGCCAAGCTCCTTGGTTGTGAAGAAGGGTTCGAAGATTCGGTCCCGGACGGCGGCCGGGATGCCGGTTCCGGTATCGGCCACGGTCAGGCAAGCAAACGCACCCGGTCGACGAAGCGGGTGACCGCCCAGGCTCGCCTCCGTGAGGGTCACAGGAGCCAGCCGGAGAGTGAGGGTGCCCCCGCGGGGCATGGCGTCTCGGGCATTGGTGGCGAGGTTGAGGATAATCTGCTGCGCTTCGCCGACGTCTGCATTCGCAATGAGGGGCTCGAAGGAGGGTTCTATCTGGATCGTGATCGTTTCGGGAAGTGTTCGCTGCAGCATCTTCCCACTCTCCTTGAGCAGCGGGTTGAGGTCAAGCGGCCTTCGCTCCAGGGGGGCCTTGCGCGCGAAGGCCAGCAGTTGGCTGATCAGGACGGCGGCCTGTCGGCCCAGTCCCGGGACCCGGCTGAGGTAAGAGGCCCCTTTCGAGCCTTCCGGCAGCTCCCGAAGGGCGAGCTCCGAGAAGCCGATGACTCCGTTCAACAGATTATTGAAGTCGTGCGCGATCCCCCCGGCCAGGAGGCCGATTGCCTCCAGCTTCTGCGCCTGGCGAAGTTGCGCCTCCAGGCGCTTGTGCTCGGTGATATCCTGTTTGATGGCAATGAAATGAGTAATGTCCCCGCGTTCGTCTAGCACGGGCGTGATGGTTTGCTCCTCCGTGTAGAGGCTGCCATCCTTGCGGCGATTGACGATTTCGCCGCACCACACTCTCCCGGAAAGAATGGTCTTCCACAGGTTGTGGTAGAACGCCTGGTCGTGGGTGTCGGACTTGAGCAGGCGCGGGGTCTGGCCCAGCACTTCCTCTGAGGTGTATCCAGTGAGGGTGGCGAAGGCCGGATTCACCCAGGTCATGCGGCCCTCGCGGTCAGTGATGGCAATCGCGTTCGCGGTGGACTCCAGTGCGACGCCTTGTAGGCGCAGCCGCTCTTCTCGTTGCCGGCGCTCGGCGATTTCAGCCTGCAACGCTTCAGTGGTTCGTGTCAGCTCCCTGGTCCGTTCGCGCACTCGCTCCTCCACTTCGTCGTACGCCGTGCGCAACGCCTCTTGCGCTCGGTTGCGTTCGTGGGCCTCTTCCTGGAGCGCAAGATTGGCGGCTTCCAGTTGGGCTGGACTGGGCAGCGCAAGCGCCTTTGGGATCAACGGCCAGAGCGCCATCGCGGTAACGACTGACGCGGTGGCCGTCACTGCCTTCACGGCTGCATCCAGCCAATACAAGGGACTCCACAACGTCCATATCGCCATGAGGTGAGTGGTCCCGCACGCAATGATGAACACGGCAAAGAACAGGAACACCCGCTTAAAGGCGAGATCACGCCTCTTGCGAACGAAGTAGATGAGCGCGATCGGGATAGAATAATACGAGAGCGTGATCAGTGAATCTGAGACGATATAGAGCCACAACAACGATCGCGTCCATAGAAAGCAGTAGCCGTGCGGCTCGAAGCCTTGTGGGGTCAAGATGGTCCATAGGAGCGATACCATTTTTCTCCTTCCTCCCTACCTCTAATCTTGCCGACCACATACACGAACGCCCTCTCAGGCCGAGTTACACCCGAGAGGGCGTTGAGCGTAAGTCATGCGCTAACCATATTCGAAGTGGCTGATACAGTCCTATAGTAACCAACGATAGTATATAGCGTGTGCACGTAAACTATAGCATATCACTGGTTCAATGGCTGTCAATCCATTTTTCATCGTCCTTGATCCTGTGACAAAATGGCAGATGTCACCCCCGTCATATCCATGAGCTGTCGCCCACCGGCGTCACGAGGAACGCGATAGGGTAGGATCAGGCCGTGGAGTCAGGCCAAGGCGGCTGGTTCGACGGGTACTCCGGCTTTTCGGAGGTCTCATGACCGGATGGTCGACGTCTCCTGGCTGCTTTCTGGCGGACCCACGCTGTTGGAGGTTGCCGGATAGGGCTGCGCTTCAGGAGAACCATCCTCAGGGGGGGATCGAATAGCGTGGATTGTCTCAGCCCGTCGATAGGAATACCAGGGAACGAGGCAGGTTACGCGGGGTCATCGGTGTCAAGGACAAAATACCGCCTCTGGAATGCGTCGATAGGTTGATATTCCGTGGTATAGTGAATATGGTTGTGGAGCGTGCGCGCCCGGGCGGTTACGTGTGTGTTGGGCTCAATGTCTCTTTATCAACGCCTGATGTGGCCGATCTTCAGTCGGCATCAATGGTTGGACTGTGAATGAGTGACACGAGAGCAACAGGGCGAGTGCTGTTCGTTGCGGTTCTGGTAAGTGCGATGTTCGGCACGACCGCATGGGGAGCGCCCCTGGCGCGCGAGGAGGATCTGCCCAACCTTCCACAACTGGCGATCTTTCAGTCTGGCGAGCCGAGCCTTCTCTATGATGATGAAGAACGGGTGT
>JAHFDH010000110.1 GCA_023249055.1 Candidatus Methylomirabilota bacterium | reverse complement strand
CGACGGCGCTTTCTCACCACGCTGCTCACGCCGGCCTTCCTGGCGCTGAGACCGGACCTGCTGAATGCGCAGGAGGGGGTCTTTCTCTCCGAAGGGGAGGCCCCAAAGATGATTTTTCCGGAGGCAACACACTTCGACAGGAAGGTCATCCCCTCAACGGAGGCCCTGCGGGAAAAGATGAAGGCCATCCTCGGCCGCACGCGACCGTCCATCTGGGAGGATGCCTATGTCACCTTTCTCGCGCGCCGAAACGGCGAGCGCCTCGGCTTTGCTGTCATTACGGAAGAGATCGGTAAGCACCGCCCCATCACGTTTATCGTAGGTATCAAACCGGACGGAAAGGTCAAGGATGTCGCCCTGATGGCGTATCGCGAGGCCTATGGGGCGGAAGTCCGGGACCGGCGTTTCATGCGCCAGTATCATGAGAAAGACCTCGCTGCCCCGCTCTTGCCCTATCGAGATATTGTGAATATCGCTGGAGCGACCCTCTCGGTCCAGTCGATCGGCCGAGGCGTCAGGAAGGTCCTGGCCTTGGCCCAGCTTGCCCTCCTCAATGAGTCCCATCGGCCATGAACGCGCCGGCGCCTCTTCGAGAGATCCACTATGTTATGGGCACACTGCTGGAGATCACGCTGTATCATGAGCCACAGGAGGAGGGCAAGCGAGTGCTGGCCAGATGTTTTCAGGAGGCGCGGCGCCTGGAGGAGATCTTCTCGGCCTACGATGACGACAGCGACCTGAGCCGGCTTAACCGGCATGCGGGCCTGGGACCCGTCGAGATCAACCGGGAACTCCGGTCAACCCTGAAGATCGCGCTCTCCCTCAGTCGAGACACTGACGGGGCCATGGACGTCACCGTCGGACCTCTCATCGACCTCTGGAAGGCGGCCGAAGAACGGGGCATTATGCCCTCCCGCGCGTTGGTGGCGGAGGCGCTCGACCGGACAGGGATCGCTGACGTCCAACTGCTTCAGGATGGAAGAGTAGCACTAAGACGTACTGGAATGCGGCTGGATCTGGGTGGAATCGGCAAGGGATACGCTGTGGACCGACTCAACGCAATCCTGACTCAAGAGGGGATCGCAGGCGCGTTTATTAACTTCGGGCGGAGCAGCCTCTCAGCGATAGGATCGCCTCCCGAGGCGGAGAGTTGGCCCGTTCTACTCGGAAGCGACGAGGGTCCTCTCGGGCTCGCGCATCTGAAAGATCAGCGTCTGGCCGTCTCCGAAAGCTTCGGTCGCTCCTTTCAGATCGGAGGGATTCGGTTGAGCCATCTGATCGATCCGCGGGACGGTTCCCCGCTTCGTCATTACAGTCTTGGCGTGGCCGTAGCCCGGACCGCTACTGAGGCAGAAGCTCTCACCAAGGCAATCATCATCTTAGAGGGGCCACAAGGCTTCGCCGTCGTCGGCCGATTTCCGGAAGCCGAGGGGCTATTGGCGTATTCGAACGGATTGCCTGTGAGCACCCCCGGGTTCATCGAAACAGTTCGCTTCGAGGCCTCGGTGGCGACTTCGAGCGGGAGTGCCGGTTGAAACACTTTACCTACCCCGCCTATAGGCTCTCAGCCGCCAGCCGGGAGGTGAAGATCATCTACACCGGCTTCTTGATCTTTGTTGCGGTAGGGATGCTCACCATCGGCCTGTATCAGTTCAAGCGGATCGGCGCCACCTATGAACTGGTCGCGGCCTACTATCGCGGTGGAGAATTGGGACAGGAGATAACCTATCCCAAGACCTTCACCCAGCTCCTTGAAACAACGCACTTCCATGCCTTCAGCATCGCGATCGTGTTCCTCACCCTCGCCCACATCTTTATCGCGACCGCGCTGGGCCCGCGAATAAAATGGTCCATTATCGGCTTGGCGTTCTTTTCCTCTCAGGCTGACATAGCCGGACCATGGCTCATTCGGTACTGGTCCCCCGTCTTCGCCCTCCTACAGCTTTTCGCCTGGTTTGGGATGTGGTTAGGGTTTGGCGCGTTGATACTCCTCCCGCTGTATGAGATGTGGGGAAGCGGCCGACAACAATTAACTGGAGAGAGGAAAGGAAAAAAGCGACCGCATCTGCCCTAGCGAGGCTGAAGAACGGTTGATGATCCCCTTGAATCGAGCGCGCACGCCTGCTCAAGCGCGCACGCCTCGGCTTCGAGTTGAAACGTCGTGTGGGCGATACCGAAGCGCTCCTTGAGCATGCGGTTGATTTGATCGAGCAACCGATTGCCGTGGCTGGCCTGAAGATCAGTAACCTGGATGTGGCAGCTCATGGCATAGACATGAGAGCTGAGACTCCAGACATGCAGATCATGCACATCCTTGACCTCCGGAAAGCTGCGCACGGCCCGTAACAGGCGATCCATCTGAACCCCGCGCGGGGCGCCCTCCATCAGGACATTCACAGTCTCTGCCATGATGTCCCAACAGCCGATCAGCACCAACAGCCCGATCACGCAACTCAGGAGCGGATCGATCAGGCTCCAGCCGCTGAACAGTATGACAACCCCCGCCGCTACGACGCCCAGCGATACCACCCCGTCGCTCAACAGGTGCAGGAAGGCGCTCCGGATGTTCAGATCCCTCGTCCCTCGCCGAAGCGACAGCGCGACCCCGATATTGATCAGAAACCCGATTCCCGCTACCGCCACCATGATAGGCGCCTCCGGCACGACCGGCGACCCCAGCCGATTAAAGGCTGCATAGAACAGCCACAGAGTGATGCCGATCAGCGCGATTCCGTTGCCGAGAGCGGCCAGGATGCTGGCCCGGTGATAGCCGAATGTCTTGCGTTCGTTCGCGGGACGCTCCACCTGCCGAAGCGCGATCCATGAAATGGCCAGCCCGATGACATCGCTGAAGTTGTGCCATGCATCGCCTATGAGGGCAAGGCTTCCGGCGGTCAGACCCGCCACCAACTCGGTCAGGGCAAATAAAAGGTTCAGGGCGATCCCGACCTGTAGCCGCCGACTCATGAAATCCCCATGGTCGTGGGCGATGCTTGGATGCATTCCGATCCCCATTGTATGCTTACTGCCCTGCGAAAGGCCGCTCGCCGTCTCCAGGCAGGACAAGATTCTTGATCACCAGACCCGGTCCCCCCTTCAACGCAATCGGTCTGCCATTCAGCGTAAGGACCACCCCTTCGGAGTTGCCGATGGTCACAGTAAATCTATCGTTGGCCGTCCAGTGCGCCGTCTCGCCTGGACGTAACAGGGCCTGTTTTCGAGGCGCCCCATCTGCGGCGACCGCAAGCCACGTCGTGACTTTCGCCTCGGCCCGCAGTTGATACCGGGAAGGGGTGCTCTGGGGTTCCTGTATCGGGGTAGCCGTGATCGGGTGGGCCGGCGCTGCTTCTTTTGATGGCTCCGCGCTCACTGGGGCGGTTTGCGGGAGAGGTTGAGCAGCATTGGGGCTTTCCGGTAGCGTCGCGCCCGTCTCAGCCTGCGGGAGCGCAGGTATAGTCTGAGCCGGCGGTACCGTTGGCGACGGGCCGGAGAAAAGGGAGAGGACGATGAAGATCAGGGGAATGACGGCCGCTGCAGGCAGCAGGTAGATCAACAGACGACGAGCGTCGATCTGCGAGCCTATTAATGACACCGGATGCGACGGCTCCCTCATCCTGGCCGCATCCATTTGCCCCTTAAGCTGCACCGAGAGCTGCTTGGGATCAAGACTTAAAAATGAAGCGTAGTCCGTGAGAAATCGGGTAAGGTACAATGAATCGGGAACCAGGTGGAACTGCTCCTGCTCCATCAGCCGGACGAAGGAGAGAGGAACCTTGCTGGCCGCCGCAGCCGCTTCGATTGTGAGGCCCTTTGTCGTTCTGGCTTCTTGCAGGATCGGGCCGATCGTCTTCGCCGAATCGTCCGCACTGTCACTCATCACACCCTCTATTCGCATCAACCGCGTTCCCCACCGTCGATCACTACGTTCCCAAGGAACACCTGTACGCTACCATACTGACACCGGAGAGGCAAGCGGAGGGCGGGGCTATGGGTGCGCCCCGTTGCCGTTCAGGGCGGCAATCTGTGCCAGCGCCTCCGGCCAGGACTCGATCCGGCGCACGGTGTCTGGAAGCGGACCCTGATTCCAGGGGCGGTCGAACAGCAGGACCGGGATAGCGGTGTCCGCCACGGCGAGGGCGACTGCCAGCTCATCTTCGATGAACAGACCGAGTCCTAACCCCGATGCGACATCCGCCTTGTGGCGCTCCACCGGGTCGCACGTTCTGTGCACGACCGCCTCAAAGTGAGACCGTACGCCGACGCGAGCCAGCCAGTCCATCGTGATCTGCTCGTCGCGCGGGGTTCGGCCGGTAATAATGTACAGATCATGGCCGCCGTCGGCTAATGTTTCCACTGCCTCTTTGGCGTGCGGGATGAGCGAACGGGACGAGAAGAAACCGTCTGTGATTAGTTCTGAGAAAAAGTCGTCGGCTTCCTGTCTGGGGATCTGGGGAAATCGGTCGGCGAGCCGCCAGGCTGCATCCGCAAGCTGGATCTCGACGCCAAAGCGCCCATTAAAGGCCTGCAGGTAGTGCGGCAGCGAATCGGCCAGGACATCGTCGAGATCGATACCGATCTTCATCCCTGGCGCTCCCCGACCCACATGGTAGCGGGGCAGATCGTCCTGAAGGCGCAGAAACTGCAGTCCCACTGACTCGGCGTCGCCTGAAAAAGGCCAGCCCGGATTCCGGTCGCAGCCTCTCGAACGCGATCCGCCGCCTGTTGGAGATCCTTGTCTTTTTTTACCGCCTGCCCGACGATGACGCCGCCGGGGGTCAGGAAGTGCAGTTCCACCCGATCCGGCAACCGACCGACCGACTCCCGATGGGCCAGCGCATACAGCGCGAGCTGCCGGCTCTCTCTGGCCTCTTTGTCCGCCGTCTTGTGATCCCGGACTGAGGACGACTTGTAGTCGATGATGACCGTCTCCCCTTCGCGCTCGTCCACACGATCTAAAAAACCGGTGACGTTATCGTTGCCCACCTCGAACCGGAACCGTTTTTCGACAGCCGTCGGCGGTTGCCTCGGCCCGGCAAAGGCATGAAACCGGGCGAGGGCGTCCCGGCCCTCCTGCAGCCGCCGCTCTTCATGCTCCCTGGAGATAAACCCCTCATTGACCCAATGGGCTTCAAAGGTGTCAATCAGGTCCTCAAGCGGCATCGTCTGCCCGTGAAGCCGCCGATTATTATACGCCTGGACGGCCCGGTGCAGCGCGGCGCCGTACACGATCGTATGTTCTCTGAGAACCGGCACCCGCAGGAGATGGACGTATTTATATTTTAACGGACAGGTCAGGTAGTCGTCGATCTGATAGTGAGAGAGATTGAGCGGGGTGTCGGCGCGGCTGTGGTGATCGATATCGATCTGGGGCGGCGGCGCGCCTCGTCCGATGGCCGCCTCGGGCGTCCCTCGCCAGGGGCGCTCCTCCTCCTCTTTCGGTAGCGCCAGTGTCTCAGCCAGGAACCGGCTGCGCTTCCATTCCCGCTTGGTTCCGTAATCTCTGGCTCGCGTGAGGAACAGGGACCGCTTGGCCCGGGTCATGCCGACGTAGAACAGACGTCGTTCTTCTTGCAGGTGAAAGTCGCCGGACGGCAGTGTGTCTTTGATCAGTTCATCGGGGAGCGGGATCGCCTCCTTGCGGTCGATCGAGGGGAACCGCTTGTCGACCAACCCCGCGAGAAACACCGTCTCAAATTCGAGGCCCTTGGCCTTGTGGAGCGTCAGGACGGCGACCGCGTGTTCCGCCGCCTCCCCCTCGGCGACGGGCGGGTCCTCTCCCGCCTCGATCAGCATCGTGAGGTACGGAACAAAACCGGCCACGCGGTCCTGGGGCGCCACCTCGCCGAACCGCTGCACCAGCCCAAAGAACGTGGCCAGGTTTCCGACCCGTTGATGATCGCGGGGAGAGTTCGACTGCAGCAGTCGCTTTCCGTAACCCGGTCGTTCCATCAGGAACTCGTACAGGATGCGGCCGGTCACTTCCCGAGCCGCCTTCCCCAGATAGCGGTGCAGATCGTCCAGGATAGCGGTCGCGGCAGCCATCCCGTCTGGCGAGACGCCGGACAGTTCAGGCAGCGCGTCCGGCCGCGTCGTCAGTTCGAGCAGCACCTCGTAGAGGCTCCGATGCTTACGACGCGCATGCGCGTTGCAGAGGGTCAGATCCGCCGCCGGCATGCCGTAGATATCCGAGCCGGCCAGATGAAAGAGGCTCAGAGAGTCGTGTGGATCGGCCAGCAGGCGGAGGAACGAGATGACCAGTCGTATCTCCTCGCGGTCGTACAGGCCCCTGGCGCCACTGAAACTCCACGGGATCCCCTTCATGTTCAGCGCCCGGAGGAACTGGTCGGCATCGCTGTTTCTCCGAACAAGGATGGCCATATCGCCGGGCGTACACGCCTTCGCCTCCATCAACTCTTCGATCTTTTCGGCCACCCAGTCGGCCTCCTCCTGATAGGTCTGAAAGACCAGACTCTCCACGGCCGCGCCGTCGCCGTTGCAGGGCCTGAGGCGCTTGTCCACGCCTTCCTGATACTCCAGGCGATCCGGATTGTTGTGCTGGATCAGACGGTATGCGGCGTCAAGAATGTGAGGCGTCGAGCGGTAGTTCTCGACCAGGACGACCGTCTCCGCCTCGGGGAACTCCCGGCGGAAGCCGAGGATGTTGCTGATTGAGGCCCCTCGAAACTTGAAGATCGACTGGTCGTCATCTCCAACCACCGTGACATTCCGATGGGAGGCCGCCAGGAGCTTCACGATCTGAAACTGGGCGTAGTTGGTATCCTGAAACTCATCGACCAGGATATACCGGAACCGCTCCTGTAACTGTTGGAGCGCCAGCGGGTGCTCCCGAAGCAGGTTGAGGGTCCGCGTCATCAGGTCGCCAAAGTCCAACTTGCCCTCCCGAGCCATCAGCTCCTGATAGTGCCGGTAGATTCCGGCGATCTCCAGCTCCCGCTTGGCCTGTTCCGCCAGCGCCTTATCGTCGGGAGCGGCCGCCGCTCGACTCGCCAGATCTTCCGCGTAGGCCGCATACGTCTCCGGACCG
>JAHFDH010000109.1:2337-7082 GCA_023249055.1 Candidatus Methylomirabilota bacterium | reverse complement strand
GTGCCTGAGCACCTCGACCTCGGATAATTCGGGGAACCCTGGAATATCGTGCCGAAGAAGCTTCCTGGGCAACAGCCGCTCCGGTTTCAACTCCGGAACGTCACACTCCGGAAGCGTACAACCCACCCGCCCAGGAGATCCTTGATCAAACAGGAGCGGCTCGTTGAAGATAAGCCCTTGCGCGCCGACTCCCTCCTCTACCTTGCATTCGGCGCTTGGTCCGCCCGAAATCCCCCCATCCCCCCTTTTCAAAAGGGGGGCGAGGGGGGATTTGTCTCGTACCTCGTCGCTCATCGCCCACCCCCGATGGTCTTACAGAGCGCGTCGATCTCCTCGCGGCTGTTTTGCTCCGTCACACAGATAAGCAGACAATCCGACAGCTCCCGGTAAAATCGGCCCAATTCCAGGCCGCCGATGATTCCCTTGGCGAGCAGCGCGCGATTCATCTGAGCCGGGGTCCGTCCTTTTACCCGTACCACAAACTCATTGAAGGTGGGGCCTGCGAAGCGAAGCTCACACGCGCGAAGCGTGGAGAGCGCCTCTTTGGCATAGGCCGCCTTGCGGAGGTTCAGCAGGGCCAGATCCCTAAGCCCGGCTCGTCCCAGGAGCGATAAGTGAACAGTCGCAGCCAAGGCGCACAGCCCCTCGTTCGTACAGATATTAGATGTCGCCTTCTCCCGCCTGATATGTTGCTCTCTGGTCGAAAGCGTCAGGACGTAACCCGGCCGCCCGGCTTTATCCGTCGTCTGTCCGACCAGGCGACCAGGCATACTGCGAACATACGCCTCTTTCGATGCGAAAAAGCCAAGGTAGGGGCCGCCGAAGTTCAGGTGATTCCCGAATGCCTGGCCCTCTCCTACGACGATGTCCGCTCCATACTCGCCGGGGGATCGGACAATACCAAACGATACCGGCTCGGCCACAGCCACGATCAGGAGGGCCCCGGCGCTGTGAGCGGCCTCTGCAAGCTTATCTAACGACTCCAGAACCCCGAAAAAGTTCGGACTCTGGATCACAACGGCGCTGGTACGGTCCGAGAGCGCCGCCTTCACCTGTTTCAGATCGGTTGCGCCCTGATCGGTGTAGGGAACCTCGTGCAGGTGAAGGCCCAGCTTGCTCACGTAGGTGCGGCATACCGCCCGGTACTCCGGATGGACAGCCAGAGGCATCACCACCTCCCGGCGGCCGTTGATCCTGTGCGCCATCAGGATCGCCTCAGCCAGACCGCTGGAACCGTCGTACATCGATGCGTTGGCCACCTCCATGCCGGTGAGCTGGCAGATCAGCGTCTGGTACTCGTAGATCGCCTGGAGCGTCCCTTGCGACAGCTCCGGCTGGTACGGCGTATACGCGGTGTAGAACTCCGACCTGAACACCAGGTGGGAGACGGCGGCAGGGATAAAGTGATTGTAGGCACCCGCTCCCAGGAAGGAGGAATATTCATCCACGTCTGCGTTCCGGCCGGCCAGTCCCTTCATGTGTCGCCGCAGTCCGGTCTCAGACAGCGGCGGCGCCAGATTCAATCCTCGCTTCAGTCGAAGCTTCGAGGGAATGTCGGCAAACAGCTCATCGCTCGATCGGACGCCGATCGCATCCAGCATGGCGCGGCAGTCGGCCTCCGTATTGGGGATGTACTGCATCAGTGACCCTCCGCCGCCAGATAGGTCCCATACTCTTCAGCGGTCATCAGATTCTTCAACTCGTTGGGATCAGCGATCCTGGCGACGATCATCCATCCCCCTCCGTAAGGGTCCGCGTTGATCTGCTCCGGATTCGATTCGAGCGAGGAGTTGACTTCGAGTACCTCGCCGGTAAGCGGGCAGTACAGGTCGGAGACCGCCTTGACCGACTCGACAACGCCGAACGGCTCCATCTGACGCAGTGTCCTTCCGACCGGCGGCAACTCCGCGAACACAATGTCGCCGAGTTGACTCTGAGCAAAGTCGGTAATTCCGATCCGTCCACGATCGCCCTCAACCTTCACCCATTCATGTGCTTTCGTATAATGCAGCCCCTCAGGGACCATAGTTACCTCCTCCAATATCAGCACTCATATCAGCATTCAGCGATCAGCTATCAGCTCTCAGAAAACACACGCGGAAAAGGGTATACATCCGACAATGCCGCAGGTGGAGTGTTACCCACCGTTTGCTGCTCAGCGTTTTTGGCTGACCGCTGATTGCTAATCGCTCATCGCTGACCGCTGTCGTGGCTCTCAACGCGCTCGCTTGTAGAACGGGGTTCGAACAACCCTCGCGGTCACGGGTTGGCCGCGGATCACAATGTCCCACTCGGTTCCGATCGCCGCGTACTGCGCCGCCACATATCCCAACCCGATGTTTTTCCCGAGCGAGGGCGCGGGACCGCCGCTGGTCACCTCGCCAATTGGCGTACCTTCTTTGGCGATCGCATAGTGGGGGCGGGCAATCCCCCTGCCGAGCATCTCGAATCCGACCAGTTTTCGACTGACCCCCTCCGCCTTCTGGTGCGCGAGCGCCTCACGCCCGATGAACGTTCCCTTCTCCAGCTTCACGATCCAGCCGAGATCCGCCTCCAGCACCGTGTGCCGGTCGTTGATATCCTGACCGTACAGGGCCATCTTCGCTTCGAGGCGCAAGGTATCGCGGGCGCCAAGTCCGCAGGGTTGCATGCCCACGGGCGCACCCGCCTCGATGAGGGCATTCCAGAGGGTCGTCGCATGCTGCGGGGGACTATACACCTCAAAGCCATCCTCACCGGTGTAGCCCGTCCGGGAAATACAACAGGGGATGCCCGCAACATTGCCTTGAACGAAGAAGTAATACTTGAGTGTACTCAGATCAACAGATGTCAGCTTCTGCAGGATCTCCTGCGCCCTGGGTCCCTGGACGGCCAACAGCGAAATAGTGTCGCTGATATTCCTGATCTCGGCGACCGTTGCGACATGGTCGCTGATCCAGGCGACATCCTTCTCGGTGTTCGCGGCGTTCACCGTTAACCAGTAGCGATCATCCGCAAATTTATACACGGTGATATCGTCCACGAACGTCCCCTCTGGGGTAGTGAGGGCGGAGTATTGCACCTCTCCAATAGAGAGACGTGACGCATCATTCGTCGTGAGACGCTGAATGGCTTCCAGGGCGCCGGGTCCTGCGATCTCGATCTCCCCCATATGCGAGATATCGAACAACCCTGCCCGCTCCCTGACGGCGCGGTGCTCCTCCAGAATCCCGGCATACTGCACCGGCATCTCCCAGCCGCCAAAGGGGATCATCTTCGCACCGAGTTGGCGATGCACCTCGTACAGTGGGGTGCGCTTGAACGATCCAGTCGCCTCGCTCATCTGCTCTGGACCCTCAGCATCGACGACGGTCCTGGCGCGACGTACGCGAGGCATGGCGGAGGTTGGTATCTGTCATGTGACATCATCGAATCAGCATGTATGTGTTGGTGTTATCGGCGGGAAATAAAGAGGACCCACACCTCAAAAAATACGCGGCGATCTTTAAATATGACGGGATCGTTGTCAAGGGAAATGTGCAAGCGCGAGAAGCCCCTTCATCGCAGGCGCTCCAGACGTCAGCCACGCAGGGGCAGTTCTACTGCTTCTCTACCAGGAAGTAGACGTAGCGAAGAAAACCTGTATCATAGCCGACCTTGATGTAGACGGCTGCCGGAAATTGCTCTTTGATGAGCCTGACCCCCTCGCTCCCCAGTGTCATATGTTTCCAGATGAGGCGCGGAACGTCTTTGCGCGAGAGTTTCTTAATACCGCTCAACGCAGACGCATAACCAAACTCCCAGTTTCTTCTGACTTGATCATTCAGATCGGTCATTTCGAGTATTGTGAAATCGCTTTGCTCAAAATATTCCCTGTAATTGTCCGGCGTTTCAAGACTTGGGATGGCCCAATATTTCATAAAAGGATACAAGACGATTTCTTCCTGAATACGGTTCAGCCCGCTCTGCTTACACCACCCGAGCAGAAGCAGGCGAGCGCCCGGCTCCATCACTTGCGAGATTTTTTTCACGGCGATTCTTTTGTCCGGCAAATAGCACTCGGCATCCATACACACGACTGCGTCAAACATCTGTCCGAGTTCGTCAACCTTCATGATATCGTGGTGCTTGAAACGTAAGTTCGGACGCTGAAATCTCTCGGTATGTGAAAGCTGTGAACGGGAGATATCGATCCCCAACACCTCACCGGTGGTGTTTTCAGCGAGGAGATTGGTGAAACCGCCTCTCCCGCAAGCCAGTTCGAGCACACGACGCGCGTCGCGTATCCGGAGAGCTTCCAGATATTTCTTGTGAGTATTGGCGAAAGCCGATTCCCAACTTTCGTGGTCATCCTTGAACAGCGCAAAATGGAAGAAATCGTTCCAGTATTCGGCGTAGAGATCGCTGACCGCCGCAAACATGCGTTCCATGCTCTCGTCGTATTTCTCCCTGAAATACTGAAACTCTTTTGTATAATGTGTTGGGGTAAACATTGTTTAATCAGAAGGATATCCGACATGAGTCCGGGTCGAGTCGCTCCGCTCGTGTATCTCACTATGGCACACCTTCGTTGCGGGATCAATCCACTCCACACCGCGGGGAGCCGAATAAGTGCTTGACACCCACCTACGATGGGACAACAATGAAAAGTCAGGAGACCGACACATGTCCAACCCCAGGATCATCGCGCTCGAAACCGCCAATCCCGCTACGTCCTTCTCTCAAGAAGAGCTTCTCGCCCTCACACCCTACACCGACGAGCGGCG
>JAHFDH010000109.1:0-2237 GCA_023249055.1 Candidatus Methylomirabilota bacterium | reverse complement strand
AAAAGTCAGGAGACCGACACATGTCCAACCCCAGGATCATCGCGCTCGAAACCGCCAATCCCGCTACGTCCTTCTCTCAAGAAGAGCTTCTCGCCCTCACACCCTACACCGACGAGCGGCGGCGGGGCTTCTTTCTCCACAGCGGCATCGAGCACCGTCACCTGTACCTGGACAGGGCCACCTTCCGCCCGACTGAGACCACAGACGAACTCAACGCCCGGTATCGCAAGGCAAGTATCGAGATCGGTCGTCAAGCAATCCAGCGCGCCCTTGACAAGGCAGGATGCTCCGGACTGGAGATCGACTTTGTGGTGACCACCACCTGCACGGGCCGCCTCTGTCCCAATCTCGACGCCCAGTTCGTCCGCGAATTCAAGATGAAGGAGCGGGTCCAGCGAGTACACGTCGGCGATATGGGCTGTGCCAGCGGGATGATCGCGCTGCAGCAGGCATACAACCATCTCCGGGCCTTTCCCGACCATCGGGCACTGATTGTTTCCGTGGAGATCTGTTCCTCAACCTATTACTTCGATGACTCCCTCGAGACGGCAGTGGCCAATGCCATCTTCGCGGACGGGGCCGCTGCGGCCGTGATGACATCCGGTAGCGGTGGGATTGAGGTGATGGGCCACATGAGCCTGGTCCGTTCAGACTACCTTGATCTGATGGGATTTACCTACCCGAACGGACGACCTCGTATCCTGTTGTCCAAGGAGATCCGCGGGATCGGCGGCACCATGATGAAGGGCCTGACAAAAGCGATACTCGATCAGTACAACCTCAAGCAGGAGGATATCCGGTTCTGGGTTCTGCACTCTGCCGGCCGAGGAGTCCTCGAACGGGCGCAGCGGACGATGGGACTGTGTGATGCCGACCTGGCCTTCTCGCGCCAGGTGCTTCGCCAATTCGGGAATATGTCGTCGGCCACAGTGTTGTTTGTCCTCAACGAGGTCGTCAACTCAGGACAGGCATCTCCAGGGGACCTCGGTGTCATGATGGCGCTTGGCCCGGGTTTCTGCGCGGAGGGAGCGCTGCTGCGATGGTAACGGCCATACTGCCGCTTCCCCGTTTGCAAGGGGCGGCGGAGTTGCTGGACCGCCGGGACAACTCCGATGAGGAGATCCGTGAGAACCTGCGCGACCTGGAGCGGCTGAACCGATATTTCGGCGGTGTGCGCACGGTGCTGTCGTACCTCGGTCGAATGGCGGGCGAGTCTTCGCAACACCCCATCACAATCCTGGATATTGCGACCGGCGGGGCCGATATTCCCCGGGCTATCTGTCGTTGGGCCAGGACGCGCAAGCTGACTGTCGCCATCGAAGCCGTAGACCGCGGAGATCAGGTCCTGGCTGCTGCGACCGAATGGTCGGTCGACTTTCCGGAGATCCGGCTGCGACGGGTACAGGCGCCGCTCTTGCCGTATCCGGATCGCAGCTTTGACTACGTCATCTCCTCTCTGTTCTTTCACCATCTGAACGAGACGGAAGGAATCCTCCTGTTGCGGGAGATGGCGCGGGTCGCGCGGCGCGGGTTGCTGGTTAATGACCTGCTGCGCAGTCGGCTCGCCTGCCTGCTGACCGCGATGACCACACGGCTGCTGTCGGGCAATCGCCTGACGCACCACGACGGTCCTATATCCGTCCTGCGGGGCTTCAGACCACAGGAACTGCATCGCATGGCTGTCAAAGCCGGTCTTGCCGATGTGCTGCCGAGCCGACATCTGTGGTTCCGCATCGCGCTGACTGCCACGTTGTCACCCTTCGAATCACCCTGACCCATCGGGGGGTGACCGCACCGCTGCCGGTCCCGGCCAACGCGACACTCGCTGACAGGAGGTCCCTCCATGGCGCAGTTCCCGGTGATCGTTGTCGGGGCCGGTCCGGCCGGTTCGGTCCTGGCTGGTCTTCTGGCCAAGCGCGGGATTGAGACGCTGCTGCTCGACAAAGCCGTCTTCCCTCGCGAGAAGATCTGCGGGGACTATCTCAGCCCTGGAACGGTCAGGCTTCTTGATCAGCTCAACCTGCTCGACCTCGTGCGCTCGGCCGGCGCACAGCGGCTGGCCGGCATGACGGTCACCTCGCCGGACGGCACCACCTTCACGGCAGAATTTCCCAACATCACTACGACCAATGGGAATCGCCCGTTCGCACTTTCCTTACCCAGGGCTATTCTTGACAGCCTGTTGCTGAACTGGGCTCGAGATCTCGGCGCAAAGGGTGTTGAAGGATTGCGCGTGA
>JAHFDH010000108.1 GCA_023249055.1 Candidatus Methylomirabilota bacterium | reverse complement strand
GGAGCGGGGCGTTCCACCAGGCGAACGTCAAGCTTTCATAGCTCTGGTTGGGGCGCAGGTGATAACTGGCATCGCTGCGGAAGTCCCGATGGTGGGTCAGTGTATGGCTCCGGAAAGGATATGAGATCAACAAGACCCGGTGCATCACGAAGCGGTGCAGGATCCATTCAAAGAAGCTCGCGTAGACGAAGAGCGCCCCAACAACCAGGGCCTGACTCAGGAGCATGTGGACTATCGGGTAACTCCCCCTATCGCGCCAGGTGATACGGCAAGGCCGTGACGATCACGCCGGGCTTGAAGAGGAGCGCCGCCTGGATAAACAGCGCCCGCTGGTTGTAGAGGAGGTTCTGCCACCACCGGGCCGGGATGACCTCGGGTAGGAGTACCGTGACCCACCGGTCGGGGTCCTTCTCCCGAATCTCCCCGATGTAGGCCAGGCAGGGGACCAGGAAGGAGCGATAAGGCAAGGGCAGGATCACAAGCGGGACCCGCCATGGCCAGGGCCAATAGCATCTCTTCCGTAGCGTACGCGACCGAGGAGAGGGCGTCGGAGGGGAAGACGGTCAACGCCACGACCTTCGACAGGCGCTCCCCGCTCGACTGGACCTTGGACAGGGGAATGCCGATCAGCCACCGCCTAATGAACATGGTCCCTACTCTCGCTGTCCGTATTGAAGCCGAAGGCCCCCCGCAGCCTTCGCGGACCTTCTGCACCACGATACAGCCCACGGTGTTCATGTCCCCGCGAAGCCGAAAGACCGAGGCCAATCCCCGTGGAGTCCAGGGTACCTCGTCCGCTTAGGCGCTGGGGGGGCTCACTTTCATGTTCGCGGCCCGCGGTCCCTTGTCTCCCTTCTCGACATCGAACGTAACGGCTTGCCCCTCCGCGAGCGTATCGAACACCTCCCCCTGGAGGGCAGACCTATGAAAGAAGAGCTCCACACCATCGTGTCCCTGAATGAACCCAAAGCCTCGCTCCCTGACCAGCCTCTTGATCGTGCCCGTTGCCATCGCTTCTGCTCCTCTCCGGACGTCCGTCCGGGACCCGTTGAGTTTCCCCTTACCGACCCACCCCGATAATCTTGGTGTCTGTTGCGACCCCCCCCGCAACCGGCCCTTCACAGCCAAAAAGCGTGCCGAGCTGATGGCGTCGCCGCCGATGCAACGCATACTTTTGTGCGGCGACGGTGAGAACGATCAGAGCGCCACCTCCAAGGGGGCTTCTCTCACAGAGCTAACCTTGAGCACCGAGAAGCCCAAGATGCTGCCGTGGTCATCCACCTTCTCCATCACCTGATCACTTGCCGTCTCCCGAAAGTAGCCTGGCTTCTGGTCAAAGATTACTTCCAGGTAGTCCCCTTCCGGGCGGTAGAAGGCGCGCGTCGGGATCACTGAATGACCCAAGGACCCTCTCTGGCTCCGTAAGTGTCTCCTCGATTGCTCCTTCCAGCCTGCCCATCTCGGGACGTTCCAGAGTATGCGCCGGCCGCTCATCGGTGACCCGAATGGATAATCCCTGATGGTCGCGCAGGACCCTCATTGCAACACGATGGTAGCATGGGCCTGCGGAATCCGCCATCACAATACGGTTCGACTCCTCGCGGTAGCTCTTCAGGAGAAGGCTGCCAGCCTGGGTTTCGGGGCCGCCAATCAACCCTGGCATATCTGGTAGTCTTAGGCTTCTATAGCCTCTCAGCCCCCCTACTGCTGGGCTTGCTCCGCCCAACTTCTTCTCAGAGTCGAACGAGCGTGTAAGCCTCCAAGCAACTGAGCGCGCCGCCTAAGTGCCTTCTCCCTCTTTCTCCTCCAACAGGACTCCGCAAAAGTACCCCGGAGCCGAAGCCGTGTTTCATTCACAGTGTCCCCGCAGAAGAAAAATCGCTTGTGCTCAAATATCGAGTCTGGCCCACGGGTTCGATACCAGAGCATAGGACCGCCGATGGCGCCTGATAGCAGAGCGACTTGCCGCGCCCCCCGTCGGAAGGATGACGATGGAGTCCCGCCCCGCCAGCACCGACCCGATGGCCTCTTCCTGCAATGGGAGGAGCGCGTCATAGCCCCACACCCGCTTCACGGTTCGCCTGATGCTCTCCACTCGTACCCTCTCCTTGCTGTTGGTCTGGAATCCGCAACCCGGCACCCACCCGAGACGTTCGCTATTCTATCCGGGCAGCCACAGAGCGCAAGACGAATCTTCCAGACCGTTCAATCGGATGGCTTCAGGCCCCTTCAGGGTTGTCCGCTTGTGCTCTTGATGAGCCAGCCCTCCCATTCAGAGGTCATCAGTGATATACTTTGCCGACAGAACATTTCCGTGCGGATGCACCAGATCGGTGGGAGCCCTGAATGACCTTGACGCCCTACCACGCGAAATACTTTGCCTATTGACCGGCATTAGCAATAATGCGAACATGTGACGTGCCCAACAAGAGAACGATCAGGGGGCGTGGCGATGTCTAAAAGCAAGAAATCGGCTACCACCGATGCCGTAGAAATTCTCCACCGCCGCTATTACGAAGGCCGCCCCGAACGGCTCGCGGCGCTTGAGGAGGCGCGTGCCAACGACAGCGTGGCCCGGAAAATTGCCGCTCTGCGCGTCAAGGCCGGCTTGACACAACGCCAATTGGCCAAGCTGGTCGGCACTACCGCCTCCGTCATTTGCCGGCTCGAAAATGCAGATTATGAAGGTCACTCGCTGGCGATGTTGAACAGGATTGCCGCCGCGCTGAATCAGCGGGTGGAAATCCGTTTCGTGCAAGCCCGCGAGCGGGTTCAGCACGCATGAGACGCGTTGATGACCCTCCTACAGTGGGTGCTGCCTTGACTGCGCGTTTGGCCTAGGTGAAGGAGGTCTGGACCAAGGAAGCAGAACGCCGGTTTTCCGCGTGGCGACGCGGGGAGCGAATCGGAGTACCGGTTGAGCGGGTATTCGAATGGCTTCGAAAGGATCTCGTCTGCGGTATAATCCCTTCGAATCTGAAAAATGGGCAAGACAACCGGAGGTGAAAGATGAGCAGGATCACGATGGATATACCGGAGGATATCTTGCTGGCGCTGAAGCTCCAACCGGATGCGATGAGCGAGGAGTTACGAACAGCGGCGGCGGTGAAGCTGTTCGAACTTGGACGGTTGTCTTCCGGTGCAGCCGCGCGTTTGGCCGGCATCCCCAGAACGATATTCCTAACCAAGCTGGCTCAGTACGGTGTAGACACGTTCCGATTGACCGAGGAGCAACTGCGGGAGGAATCCGGCATTGCCTGAGGTCATCTCCAACACCTCACCCTTACGATACTTATACATGACGACATAGGTCTCAGACAGTTCGTCATTCCGGGCTTGACCCGGAATCCAGTGCCTTTCTGGATTCCCGCTTTTGCGGGAACGACGGCTATTATTGTGGTTGATGGCGCTACATATAATTCAGATCGGTCTGTTGCACATCGAGTAGACGTAATGGCGCAGAAGCCAAGACTCGAACCTGCTGATATGTCGGCATGGTTGGAGAATTGTTCTCTGGGAGAGCTCCGGGAAAAGAATACTCTCGGAGCCAGACCATGAACGTGGGGCCTCTGGTCTTCCGAGTCCACGCCATCAAGCGAATGTTCCAGCGTCGGATTAGCGAAGATGATGTGCGGCATGTGCTGGAAACCGGCGAGACAATCGAAGCGTATCCGGATGACACACCGTACCCAAGCCAACTGATATTGGGATGGTCGAATGTCCGTCCGCTCCACGTGGTGGCGGCCGAGAACGTGGAGACCATGGAAACGGTTGTGATTACGGCCTACGAGCCCGATCTCGAAGAATGGGAACCAGGTTTCAAGGGGAGGAAGCGCCGATGATGTGCGTGATTTGTAAAAACGGGACAACTCGATCAGGCAAAGCCACGATCACGCTCGAACGTGAGGGCACGACACTGGTGATCAAGGGTGTGCCGGCACAAGTCTGCGCGAATTGCGGCGAAGAGTACGTGGATGAGGCCACAGCCTCACTCCTGCTCGAAACCGCCGAAGAAGCCGTACGGACCGGCGTACAGGTAGACGTCCGCCAATACGCGGCGGTCTAAACGAATCAGTATGCCCACGAAACAGAAACTCCAACTGACCTGGATCGGGAAGGAGAACCGGCCGAAGCTAGAGCCGCGCATCCTGCTGGAGGACCCGCAAAAGTCCTACCACGCCTCGCACCGCGTCACCGATCACGACCTCTTCGACAACCGCCTGATCTTCGGCGACAACCTGCTTGCCTTGAAAGCCCTCGAACAGGAGTTCACCGGAAAGGTCAAGTGCGTATTCATTGATCCCCCGTATAATACCGGATCTGCCTTCGAGCGCTACGATGACGGCATAGAACACTCTCTTTGGCTCTCGCTCATGCGAGACCGGCTGGAAATCATTCGGCGCCTGCTGTCAGAGGATGGCTCGCTGTGGATTACCATCGACGATAACGAATGCCACTATCTGAAGGTCCTGATGGACGAGGTGTTCGGGAGAACAAACTGTGTAGCCAACGTATTGTGGCAAAAGAGAACTTCGCCAGATGCAAGAATTCATTTAGGACCTGCGCATGATCATATTCTCGTCTACGCCCGCGATATGAGCACCGTCAGATTTGAGAAGCTCCAACTTACCCCAGAGCAAACTTCCCAGTTCAAGAATCCCGATAACGACCCGCGGGGAGCATGGACATCGACTGATTTTACGGCCCAAGGATGGCGGCCAAATCAAATGTACAAAATCACGACCAGAGGCGGGCGCACTTACGAGCCCCCTGATGGTCGCTGCTGGGTAAATATCGAAAGTGAATTCCTACATCTAAAAGAAGAGGGAAGAATCTGGTTTGGACGAGATGGCAACGCTCGCCCTCGAGTAAAGAACTACCTTTCAGAATCCAAAGGGGTCAGCTCATGGACCTGGTGGACCAATGACGAGGTCGGGCATAATCAAGAGGCAAAGAAAGAGAACAACGATCTCTTCGGTGCCAACAACGCATTCGATACGCCTAAACCTGAACGTCTCCTTCGAAGAGTAGTACAATTAACGACACAGAGAGGCGACTGGGTCCTCGACTCCTTTGGCGGTTCGGGTACGACCGGTGCTGTCGCCCATAAGATGGGGCGGCGGTGGATCATGGCCGAGTTGGGCGAGCATTGCCATACACACATCATCCCGCGACTGAAGAAGGTCATTGATGGTGAGGACAAAGGCGGGATCACGGAGGTCGTGGGCTGGAAAGGCGGCGGCGGGTTCCGCTACTATCGCCTTGCGCCGTCCCTGCTCGAAAAGGATAAGTGGGGCAATTGGGTTATCAACAAAGCCTACAACCCGACCATGCTGGCCGAGGCGGTCTGCAAGCTGGAGGGCTTTACGTGCGCGCCGAGCGACACGGTCTATTGGCAGCACGGCCACTCCACCGAACGTGACTTCATCTACGTGACTACGCAGAACCTGAGCCACGATCAGTTGCAGGCGCTGAGCGATGAGGTCGGTGAATCCCGCTCGCTCCTGGTGCTGTGCACGGCGTTCCGTGGGAAGCCGGACCGCTACCCGAACCTGACGATCAAGAAGATCCCCAAGGCCGTCATGGCCCGTTGCGAGTGGGGCAAGGATGACTACAGCCTTCGCGTGGAGAACCTGCCCAAGGCTCCGCCCCCACCGGGGCAGCAAGATTTGGAGTTGGACCTTACCGAAAGGCAACCGGCACGATGAGGTTTCATTTCTCCAAACATGTGTTGGAGGAGTTGGATGAGCGTAAGATTCCACGGTCGCTGGTCGAACCAGTCTTGCAGGCGCCGGAACAAAAGGTGCCTGAGGTGGAGAACATCACCTGCTACCAATCGAGGGTAGATATCGATGGGAAGCTGTATCTCTTGAGAGTGATGGTGAACGAAGCCGTGAACCCACCTACCGTGGTGACCGCATACCGGACGAGTAAGATCGCCAAATACTGGAGGAAGCCATGAAAGTGAAATACGACCAAGAAGTTGACGTGTTGACCATTCGGTTCAGCGACGTACCCGTTGAGGAAAGCGACCAGGACAAACCGGGGGTGATTCTGGACTACGACAAGGACGGCAAGATCGTGGGCATTGAAATCCTCAATGCGTCCAAGCAGATCGAGAATCCCAAGGTCCTGGAATATGCCGTAGCCTGAGCCGGGAGGCTCACCATGAACCGCCACGTCAATGTCACTGCCGGTCGGTTGAGTTTGCGGGCGCTCCAGCGCCGCTCTCTTGAGATTCTGGATCGGGTTACCGAGATCGTGCCACTCAAGAAAGGCATCGACCTCAACGCGGCGCTTGCAGCGATACGGGGTGAGTATCCGACCGTCGCAGATTTTGAGCGTGAGTTTCCCTCGCTGTGCTTCGCCCTCGGGGCGCCTTCATCAGTTACCTGCATCTGGCGTATGGCATCAGGCACTTCTTCGTGCTGGCGCCCAACCTGACGATCTACAACAAACTTATCGCTGACTTCACGCCCAACACGCTGAAGTACGTGTTCAAGGGCATCGCGGAGTTTGCCGCCGAGCCGCCGGAGATCCAGGAGCAGATCGTCCAAGAGGTGACGGAATACGTCAGGCTGCCGCAGCAAGCGCTGCCGGGTGTGTTCGAGAAGCCGGATATTGCGGCGGTGGTGGCGAAGACGACTGAACTCGTGGTGCGGCACACCATCGACATCCCGCGGATTCTTGTGGTGCCGGAGGGCGAGGTCGCCACCGGCTTTCATCCCTTCACGTTGGATTGCTCCAACATCCATTACCAGCCGGTTGAGCGGGACCTGCTGATCCAGCATCTGCGCACGCATGCGCAGGACACGCTCAGCTTCGCCGGCGCTTTGCACCCGGAACAGCGGCTTGAGGATTACCTTGTGCGCGGGTTGATCGATTTCGACGATATCTCCTACGACGAGCACGCCGACCTGCTCTACGACCTCACCGGTCAAGTGGTCAGACATCTGTGTTCGTACCTCTCGGAGGAGGATGCGCGCAATGTGCTGATCTATCATCAAAAGCAACTCGCGGCGTTCGTGCACGCGCAAATGCAGGCGCACCAGTGGGAGAAGGCGAACGGTTATGACGTTAGGGTGAGCAAGGGGTTTGCCGAACTCAAGGACAGCGCCTGTACCGCCAGAGCGGACGAGCC
>JAHFDH010000107.1 GCA_023249055.1 Candidatus Methylomirabilota bacterium | reverse complement strand
GCCAGATTCGGATGAATCCGACTCAAGACTGGTACCGGTTTCACCGGGGAACCGATTTTCAGGCTCCAGGGGGCTTTGCGATACGGGCGATCGCCGCCGGGAAGGTCGTCCACCTGGGTCGCGATTACCTGTTGGAAGGTAATCTCACGGTGATCGATCATGGCCTCGGAATCTTTTCTTCGTACCTGCATCAGTCGGCGTTTCTGGTGAAGGTTGGGGATGAGGTCAAGAAGGGGGACGTGATCGGACGGGTCGGAAGCACCGGGAACAGTAGTGCACCCCACTTACACCTTGCGCTCAGGATCGGCGCCGCGCTGGTTGATCCCATTCAATTTATTGAAGCGTTACGAAAGCTGTAATCGCGGTTGTCCTTCCCCGTTGGTACGTTACAACTTTACAGTCTTCGAGTTATTGTGTTATTTTTGCTCTACAGTAAGGAGGTGAGTCTATGTCTGGTCATTCTAAATGGGCGGGTATCAAACATAAGAAAGCCAAGGTAGACGCGCAACGCGGTCGCACCTTTACCAAGATCATTCGCGAGGTTACCGTGGCCGCAAGGGTAGGCGGCGGCGACCCGGACGGCAATCCTCGCCTTCGACTGGCAATCGAGAAGGCCAAGGCTGTCAATATGCCTCAGGATAACATCCAGCGAGCCATTCAGAAGGGGACGGGGGAACTCCCCGGCACGTCCTATGAGGAGTTTATCTACGAGGGGTATGGGCCGGGAGGCGTCGCCGTCTTACTGGAAATCGTGACCGATAATAAGAATCGAACTGCCCCGGAGATCCGTAAGGCCTTTGGCAAGTACGGGGGCAACCTGGGAGAATCGGGATGCGTCGCGTGGATGTTTGAAAAAAAGGGGCTGATTCAGGTAGAGGCGTCTGCAGCGGATGAAGATCGGCTGTTGGGCGTTGTGCTTGAGGCGGGCGCCGAGGACGTTCGGCGGTCGGATGATACCTTCGAGGTTATCACCGCGCCAAAAGATCTGGAGCGAGTCAAGGAATCGCTGGCGAAGGAGAAGATCAAGATCGCCGAAGGAGAGGTGACCATGCTTCCCCAGAGCACGGTCAAACTGGAAGGGAAACAGGCCCAGCATATGCTCCAGTTGATGGAAATGCTCGAAGAGCATGACGACGTCCAGAACGTGTACGCGAACTTCGACATCCCGGAAGAGATCATGGCGGCAGTAACCGGCTAGGCCCGTGGTACGCGCTGTCGAACCGTTGGATCGCCCAATAATCCCGATGGAACTGCCGTGCTGGTCTTAGGCGTTGATCCTGGGGCCGGCGCGACCGGCTACGGGATGGTGGCTCGCAGTGACGGTGTATTGCGAGCTGTCGAGTACGGCAGCATTATTACCACGCCACGCGACCCCTTTCCTTCCCGCCTGCAACAGATCTTCAGCCAACTGGCCGAGTTGATCCGTCGTTATCAGCCGGAGTGGGCAGCCGTCGAAAGCCTGATTTTCGCGAAAAACGTACAAAGCGCGTTCAAGTTGGGCCAGGTGAGAGGGGTCGCGATTCTCGCGGCTACGCTCAGCGGGGTCACCATCGCGGAGTATACCCCGCTGCAGATCAAAAGCGCTGTCACGGGATATGGCGCTGCGGGTAAGAGCCAAGTCCAGCAGATGGTGCAGTCGCTCCTGGATCTGAAAGAGCCGATTCGCTCAACTGACGCGGCCGATGCGTTGGCCGTGGCCATTTGCCACCATCATTCGGCCAGGCTTCTGCATCTATTGAGAGGCAGCGGACGGTGATCGCGCAACTCCGCGGTCTGTTGGTGTCCAAGGATCCCGGGCAGATTGTCATCGACGTGAACGGGGTCGGCTATCAGGTGTTTGTTCCACTTTCTACGTTCTATCAACTCCCGGAGATCCACCAGGAGGTGCGGCTTTGCGTCTATACACATGTCCGCGAGGATGCCATCCAGCTTTACGGATTTCATACGCCTGAGGAGCGGATCACGTTCGAGTTGCTGACGGGGGTCTCAGGGATCGGACCTCGTCTCGCAGCCAATATCCTGTCAGGCATTGCGGTGGAGGAGTTTATCCCGGCTGTCCTGGAGGGCGATACCGCACGGCTCAAGGCGATTCCAGGGGTGGGTCGAAAAACGGCCGAGCGGATCATCTTAGAATTGAAAGATAAGGTCCGAGAGGTTCCTTGTGCAAGCCGGGTCACGATCGGCCACCAGCCGAGCCCGGAACGGGATCGGACCATCGAGGATGTCGTGTCCGCGCTGCTGAACTTAGGTTGCAGCCGGAAGGAGGCTTCAATAGCGGCGGAGGCGGCGCATCACGCCGTCGGCGATGGGGCGGACTTTGAAAAGTTCGTCAAGGAGGCGCTGAAGCATCTCTCCGAAGGGATAGGGAAACGGCTATGACATCGGCGAAGCCGAAGAAGGAAAGCGGCCAGGAACGGGTGGCAAATCGCCAACTCCAGGACGAGGATCAGGAACTCGAGCAAAGCCTGCGCCCAACAGCCTGGGATGACTATATTGGTCAGGAAAAGGTCAAGGCGAACCTCCACGTCTTCGTCCAGGGGGCCAAAGCGCGAAGAGAGCCTCTGGACCACCTGCTCTTCTACGGCCCGCCGGGACTTGGCAAGACCTCTCTCGCCTTTATTATTGCCTCGGAGATGGGGGTGAGTATCCGGGTCACCTCCGGACCGGTGATCGAACGGCAGAAGGACCTGGCGGCCATCCTCTCCAATCTCAGGGAACAGGATGTCCTGTTCATCGATGAGATCCACCGGCTGAATCCGCTGGTCGAAGAGACCCTCTACCCGGCCATGGAGGATTACCGACTGGACCTGATCATCGGTCAGGGTCCGAGCGCACAGAGCTACCGGCTAAAGCTGCCGCGTTTCACCTTGATCGGGGCCACGACTCGCGCCGGGATGCTGGCGTCGCCTCTGCTCAACCGGTTCGGCGTAGTCCAGCGCCTGGACTTTTACGATGAGACCGACCTCTTCAGGATCGTGCTACGGTCGACAACGATCCTGGGGGTATCGATCACGGAGGATGGCGCGCGGGAGATCGCGCGGCGCTCCCGCGGAACCCCTCGCGTTGCCAATCGCCTGCTGCGGCGCGTCAGGGACTTCGCCCAGGTGCTTGGGGATGGCACCATCACTCGCGACGTTGCGCAGAGCGCGCTGGAACGGCTCGAGGTGGACATAAACGGGTTCGACGAAATGGATCGGCGGATCCTGCATACCATCATCGACAAGTTTGCCGGCGGGCCGGTGGGAATCGAGACGCTCGCGGTCGCGGTGGGAGAGGAAAAAGACACGATCGAGGACGTCTATGAGCCATTTTTGATTCAGCAAGGGTTTCTGGCCAGGACTCCACGAGGCCGCACTGTCACTCGCCTGGCCTTCGATCATTTCAAGATCCCCCGCCCGGCCGAGTTGCAGGGCGAGTTATGGCAGGGTTAGCGGGAGCGTGCAACATCACTGGAGACGGAGGAGTTGTGCGGGAAATGGATTCACTCGCCAGGATGTTGATCCTGTTTGGCCTTGTTCTGGCCGCTATAGGGGGACTCCTCCTGTTTATCGGAAAAGTCCCCTTCATTGGGAAACTGCCGGGAGACATCTATATCCAACGGAAGAACTTCTCCTTCTATTTCCCCCTTACCACCTCAATACTCTTGAGCATCCTCCTGACCATACTCTTTTCATTATTTCGCCGCCGGTGAGCGGCGACGATGCCGCTGGGAGCCGACCCCTTCCATGACTACTCCGCTTCGGACAGCCGATTTTGACTACACCCTGCCTCCAGAGTTGATTGCCCAGGCGCCCGCATCAGAGCGCGATCGCTCGCGACTCCTGGTCCTGGATCGGAGCACGGGCGCCCTGCACGATCGGATCTTCCGCAATCTTGCGGAACATCTCGCTCCGGGAGACCTGTTGGTCGTGAACGAGGCGAAGGTGATCCCGGCCAGGCTCTTCGGTCGATCCGAGCGGCGGCATAATATCGAGGCGCTGCTCCTGCGTGAGGTTGATGCCGATCCCGGCTCAAGGTATGCAGAAACGGGCTGCTGGGAGGCCTTAGTCAAGCCGTCCAGGCAGGTTCGAGCCGGCGACCGCCTTATTTTGGCCGACGGCGCAATCACGGCCGAGGTAATTGAGAAACGCGGCGAAGGACGACACCTGCTCAAGCTCGTGTATGACGGAAGACTTGCCGATCTTCTGTGGCGCTTCGGTCAGATGCCGGTTCCGCCGTATATCAAAAGACAGCAGTCAGCGGTCAGCAGTCAGCGGTCAGGAGAAGACAATGCGTTGACGGATCGGGAGCGGTACCAGACGGTGTACGCCAAGCATGAAGGGGCTGTCGCGGCGCCCACGGCCGGCCTTCACTTTACGCCGGAACTGATTGAGACACTCGCGCAGCAGGGTATCGTTGTGACTCCGATCACGCTCTTTGTCGGTCCAGGCACGTTTCGTCCTGTTCGAGCGGAGCAGGTTGCTCAGCATCGGATGGAGTCGGAGCGCTACATCATTCCGGAACAGACGGCCCTGGCGGTGAAAACCGCGAGGAGAGAAGGACGGAGGGTGATCGCAGTCGGGACAACGACTGTCCGGGCCCTGGAACATGCCGCAGCGATGGGCGAGATACGGGCCGGAGCCGGGATCACCGATCTTTTTATCTACCCGGGCTATCGTTTTAAGAGCATCGACGCCTTGATCACCAACTTTCATCTGCCCTGCTCGACTCTCTTGATGCTGGTCTCCGCCTTCGCAGGCCGCGAGACTCTGTTATCTACGTATCGCGAGGCCATCGCCCGGCGCTACCGTTTCTACTCCTACGGCGACGCGATGTTGATTCTGTAATAAGGCAGCAAGGCGGCGGTCAGCAATCAGCAGTCAGCACATTGAAGGGTTTCATCTTGTTGAACGCTGAGTGCTGAAAGCTGATAGCTTCTGAGGAAACACTGTGACCTTCGAGTTGTTGAAGATCGATGCTGCAACAGGCGCACGGCGGGGACGGCTGACCACACCCCACGGCACGGTGGAGACGCCTGTGTTTATGCCCTGTGGGACGGGAGGCGCGGTCAAGGCGCTCACGCCTCATGAACTCGAGATCGAAGGGGTACAGTTAGCCCTGTGTAACACCTACCACCTGTACCTGCGTCCCGGCCATCGGCTCATTGAGGAGTTGGGCGGTTTGCATCGCTTCATGGCGTGGTCCGGATCGATCCTTACCGACAGCGGAGGGTTCCAGGTGTACAGCCTGGCTCGATTACGACAGATCTCGGAGGAGGGGGTACGCTTTCGATCCCATCTTGACGGGTCACTTCACGTGCTCTCGCCGGAGCTGGCTATCCAAGTCCAACAATCACTTGGGGCGGATATCATCATGCCGCTTGACGAGTGCGCCCCCTATCCCTCGACAACCGACTACCTTCAGCGAGCGTTGGATCTGACGCTCAAGTGGGCGGAGCGGTCTCGGACGGCTCATCCAGACGGACAACCGGCGCTGTTCGGCATCCTGCAGGGAGGGACCGATAAGACGCTGCGGGAACAGGCCGCAACAGCGCTACAGAAGATCGGCTTTGACGGCTACGCGTTAGGCGGCCTCGCCGTCGGCGAGCCGAAAGCCGTCATGTACGACACCGTCGCTCATGTCACGCCGGTCCTGCCTGCCGATCGGCCCCGCTATCTGATGGGAGTCGGAACGCCAGAGGATCTCGTGGAAAGCGTGATGCGGGGGGTAGACATGTTCGACTGCGTGATGCCCACCAGGCACGGCAGGACCGGAAGTCTGTTCACCAGCCGGGGCCGAATCAATATCAAGGGGGCGGCGTATGCCTCGGACGACAGGCCGCCCGATCCAGCCTGCGACTGTTACACCTGCCGGCACTTCTCCCGCGCCTATCTCCGACACCTCTTTATGGCCGGCGAGATCCTTGGGCTGCGCTTGAATACGCTTCACAATCTGCATTTCTATGTTACGCTTATGCAGCAGATCCGCCAAGCCATTGAAGATGGAAGCCTCACCGCATTCCGGACACAGTTTCTTGAGCAGGCCAATACGTCGAGTCACAACGAAACGGTGGCATAACACAACACATTACGAGGAGGGTAGAAAATGGGAATAGCGTATGCGGAACAGGGAGCGGCAACTGAAGGTGGACCAGCGAGTATACTACCGGTTTTACTCCCTTCGGTACTGATATTCGTTATCTTTTATTTCTTAATGATTCGCCCCCAGCAAAAGAAGCAGCAAGAAACAAAGGATATGCTCACGAATCTGAAGACCGGCGATCAGATTGTGACAACTGGGGGATTGTACGGTACGATTATCAAATTTGGCGAGGACAACCGGGTCAAGGTCAGGATCGCCGACAACGTCGTCGTTGACATCGCCAGGAGCGCCATCACCGAGAAGCCTGCCGGGACAACGGAGGCAGCGAAGACCAAGAGCGAGTAAGCCTCTCCCCGCGCAGTCCGGCGGAAGGGCTCAACGGAAAGGCGATAGCGGGGGCGGCGGTAGTCTGTCTAACGGACAGCGCGTTACAGTGCTATCTACCGACAGAATGGTCAGACGGGATAGAGCGCGCGTTCAGGTTCCAGCCCATTAGTTCCGGCCTGATCGTGCGGGCTCAGGGGAGCCTTTGGCGAAATCCGTGTTGCGACCTTCTCCTCCCAGACCGCCTCTTCTCCGGTAAAATACTTGAGTCGTACTTTTTTGAACTCCCGTACGGTCCAGAGCATCGCGTAGCGGCTAATCCCCGTCTCCTGGCTGATAGCGGCCACCGCTGTCTCACATTCTTCACGGCTCTTTTGATGGACCATCGTATAGAGCGAAAACGGCCATTCCGGAAAGATGGGGCGCTGATAGCAATGGCTTACTGCACGAAACTGCGCCATCTGTTGTCCTGCAGCCTCGACCGTTTCTTCGGGTACTGACCATGCCGCCATGACGTTCCCGGTGTAACCGGCCTTTCGGTGGTACAGGATCGCCGCAAAGCGACGCATGATATGGCGCTGGAGAAAATCGCGAGCACGGGCCAGCATCGCCTCAGCACCAAGCCCACACTGCCTGGCAGCCTCGCGAAACGGTTCCTCTACAAGCGCGAGATCTTCTTGAAGGACCCGCACGATCTGCCGCTCATCAGGGTCTAAGCCACGCTCTGAATTCCCGTTGCCCGCGAAGAAATGGCCCTCCTCCTTAC
>JAHFDH010000013.1 GCA_023249055.1 Candidatus Methylomirabilota bacterium | reverse complement strand
GTCATGGCGCTGTACGGCACAGACCTGCTGGAATGGCTCAACCGGTACATCTTCCCGGCTGAGAGGGCGTTCACTCCTGAGGCCGCCGATACGCTGTGTCCCATTTTCTTCCGCTCGCTCCTCGCGCACGGTGTGACTACCGCCGCCATCTATTGCTCAGTCCAGAAGGACAGTACGCTTGTCACCTTTCAGTGGGCGCAACAGACAGGCATCAGGGCGATCATCGGGAAGGTCATGATGGACCAACACTCGCCCGATGGCCTCCTGGAGAACACGGCAGAATCTCTTCAATCAAGCGAGGATGTATGCCGGACGTGGCACGGAGCAGCCGATGGAAGGTTGCTCTATGCCTTTACCCCGAGGTTTGCTCCAACATGCAGCAGGTCCCTGATGAAGGCCGTGAGCGACCTGGCCAGTCAGTACGGCGCGTACATCCAGACCCACTTGGCCGAAAACCTTGCCGAGCTGCAATGGGTCAGAGAATTGTTCCCGGAGACGCGAAGCTACACCGATGTCTACTTCGGAACCGGCCTCTTAGGGCCTAAAACTCTGCTGGCCCACGCCATCCATGTCAGCCCCGACGAGCGGCGCCTGCTGGCCGATACAGGAACCTGTTTGTCTCACTGCCCCACCTCCAACCTCTTCCTCAAAAGCGGACTCATGCCGTTGCGCGAGCTGCTGGACACAGGGCTGCAGATCGGTTTAGGGTCGGACGTAGCCGGCGGGCCGACCCTGTCTCCATTTGAAGTCATGCGCTCGGCGATTTATGTGCACACCGCCCGCCGCTTTCTCCCCGACTTCCACGGTGGAGACATTTCTCCGACTACCGCCTTTTATATGGCGACATTGGGGGGAGCAAAAGCGTTGAGACTAGACGACAAAATCGGCAGTCTTGCGCGAGGCAAGGAGGCCGACTTCATCATTGTGAATCCACAGAGACTCAGCCCCATCCCACCAGAAAAAGAGATCAATATCCTCCCCGAACATCTCCTCTCCAGTCTGATCTTTCGAGGCGATGACCGCATTGTTGAGCAGACCTATGTTCGCGGAACTCTCTGCTACGATCGAACTTCACACTCCCCGGGTTTTTCCTTGACAGACCGGAGGCCAAGTTGTTAATCTTGGCGGGGTTCAGGGTGTTCAGGGAATCCGCCATAACGTAAATTACGGGTCTTTCTCTCCACTTTTTCAAGCGCACAGACATGATCGCAAAAGGCTCATCGGGACACGTGATGACGTTTCAAGAACTGATCCTCGCATTGCAGCGATTTTTTGCAGAGCAAGGCTGCGTCATTCAGCAGCCGTATGACGTGGAAGTGGGTGCAGGGACGATGAATCCGGCGACCTTTTTGCGTGTACTTGGCCCCGAGCCGTGGAACGTCGCCTACGTCGAGTCGACCCGGCGCCCCGCCGATGGACGGTACGGGGACAATCCGAATCGCCTCCAGCACTACTACCAGTACCAGGTCATCATGAAGCCGTCTCCTGACAACATTCAGGAGATCTACCTGGACAGTCTTCGCAGCCTGGGTATCGATCCGCTCCGGCACGACATCCGTTTCGTCGAGGACGACTGGGAGTCGCCGACCCTCGGCGCCTGGGGTCTGGGCTGGGAGGTCTGGCTGGATGGCCTGGAGATCACCCAGTTTACCTACTTCCAACAGGCCGGGGGCATCGACCTGAAACCGATCTCTGCCGAGTTGACTTATGGGATCGAGCGGATTGCCATGTTCCTGCAGGGCGTGGACAGTGTCTACGATCTGACGTGGGTCAAGGGCGTGACCTACGGTGACATTCATCACAAGAGTGAGGTGGAGTGGTCGGTGTATAACTTCGAGGAAGCCGACGTAGCGCTTCAGTTTCAACTGTTCGATGAGTATGAGCGGGAAGGTCTCCGCCTGATCGAGAAAGGGCTGGTGCTGCCTGCCTACGACTACTGCCTCAAGTCCTCCCACACATTTAACCTCCTGGACGCCAGGGGGGCGATAGGCGTGACAGAGCGGACCAGCTTCATCGGTCGCGTCCGGAACCTCGCCCGCCGCTGCGCCGAAGCCTATCTGAAGCAGCGTGAGGAGGCAGGCTTTCCACTGATGAAGGCATGGCAGTTCTAACCACGTGATGCGGAATAATCCTTGATGATCCAAGACCTGCTGTTTGAGATCGGTATCGAAGAGATCCCCTCCAGCTACATGACGCCTGCGCTGAAGGATCTGGAGGCGCAGGCATGTCGTCTTTTCGAAGAGTACCGCATCGCCTATACAGGCGTGCGCGTCTTCGGCACACCTCGGCGCCTCACCTTGCATGTGGAGCGGCTGGACCAGAATCAAGGCGATCTGGTTCGTGAGGTGGTGGGGCCGTCCAGGGCGGCCGCGTTCGATCCGGAGGGCCGTCCGACCAAAGCCGCGCTGGGCTTCGCAAGGGCGCAGGGCATCCCTGTCGAGCACCTCCGCGTGAAAACACTTGATCGGGGAGAGTATGTTGTCGCAGCCATCGTGGAGCGAGGTGCGCGCCTGGAAGAGATACTGCCGGTCGTCCTGCCCCGCGTGGTGACATCGCTCTCCTTTCCCAAGTCGATGCGATGGGGGCAAGGGACATTCCGATTTGTTCGCCCGATCCGGTGGCTCGTGGCACTGTATAACGGCCGGGTCATCCCGTTTGAAATTGACGGGATCACAAGCGGAAACAAGACGTGCGGTCATCGATTCCTGAGTCGGGGCCAGATCCGGGTGAGAAATTTTCAGGAGTATATCGAAAAGTTGGAGGAGCGGTATGTGATCGTCAACCAGCACCGGCGCCGGGAACTGGTGATGAAGCTGGCCACGGAGGCCGCCGCTGCAGTCGGCGGTACACCGGTCATCGACGACGAATTGGTAGAGACGGTGACCGGTCTGGTAGAATACCCTACCGTTGTCTGCGGCCGCTTCGAACAGGAGTATCTCAGCCTGCCGCGTGATGTGATCATGACGCCCATGCGAAAACACCAACGCTACTTTCCGGTAACCGACGACGCCGGCAAGCTCCTCCCCTACTTCGTCGCGATCTCCAACATGAAGGCAAAGGATATGGACCTTATTCGTGCGGGCAACGAACGGGTCCTGAGAGCGCGGCTGAAGGACGCGGCCTTCTTCTTTAAAGAGGATCGCAGGGTCTCGCTCCACGAGCGAATTCCTCAACTGAATGGGATTACCTTTCAGGAGAGACTTGGCACCATGCTCGAGAAGGCGGAACGGCTTACACAACTCACCGCCTATCTGGCCGAACAGGTGGCCCCGCACCTTGTCCACGATGCCTGTCGGGCGGCGCAGTTGTGCAAGGCCGACCTCGTCACCACGATGGTCAAGGAGTTCCCAGGCCTGCAAGGGGTCATGGGTCGCGAATATGCTCAGCTCTCCGGAGAAGCTGCCGTGGTGGCGCAGGCGATTGAAGAGCACTATCTTCCTCGCTTTGCCGGAGACAGACTCCCGGGATCATTGGTCGGTAGCCTTGTGGGTCTGGCTGACCGGCTCGATACCGTCTGCGGCTGCTTCGGCATCGGGCTCATACCCAGCGGATCGGAGGACCCGTACGCCCTCAGACGGCATGGACAGGGGATCGTACAGATCCTGCTCAGCGCAGGGATCGATCTGCCGCTCTCGCAACCGATACGGAAGAGCCTGGAGCTCTTCGGCGACCGCTTGACCATGCCGCGTGAGCGCGTGGCACAGGAGGTCATGGGATTTCTGGCAGCCAGGCTCCAAGCGATTCTGATAGAACGGGGTGTACCCGGCGATCTCGTCGAGGCCGTTCTTGCTGTCGATGCAGAACGGGTCTCCGATGCCGGTAAACGCGCCGAGGCTCTCGCAGCGTTCAGGCGAGAGGCTGATTTTACAGAGCTGGCAGTCGCCTTCAAACGGGTCATCAGGATCCTGCCCAAGGACTTCTCGAAATCGGTCGATCCGCGGCGGTTCGCGAGCAGCGCTGAGCGAGCGCTGCATGGCGAGGCCACCACGCTGCGGGCTGAGACGGAACATCTGGTGAAAGCCGGCGACTACGTACGAGCCCTGCAACTCATCGCCGCGATTCGCCCCATTGTGGACATGTTCTTCGAGGAAGTTCTCGTGATGGCGGAGGATCGAGATCTGCAGGACAATCGTTTAGCTATCCTGAAAGAGGTTGCAGATCTGTTTTGCGGAATCGCGAATTTCAGCAAGATTACGGCTTCGTAATCTTTCAGTCGGTAGAGTCTGTTGCGTCTATCGACTCAATGACGCAACAGACTCGATAGACGCAGGACGCTAAAGGCTGAGTTGCTATAGTGCGTAAGGTGTAATGATGGACTCAGAGATTTTGGAACGGATTAACCGGGGTATCATCCTCAGAACCGGAGCCTATCTCACCAACGATCACTTCGTCTTGCCCACCGGACGCCACGCTCAGGAGTTTGTAGAGAAGGCGTTAGCCACAACCGAGCCGGCCTTTACGGAAGGGTTGGGAGATGTCATCGCAAAGCATTTTGCGGAGGAGCCGGTTGATCTGATCCTGACCACCGGATACGGCGCCTCGCTGCTGGGCCATTGTGTGGCGCGCGCTCATCCTTTGCGACCCCGCTTCATCTACGCCAACAAGCAACGCGACGGCTCCGGAGTCAGTCAGGTCGTGCTTCCGAGGGAGTTCCGACAGTACTTTGTCGGCAACCCCAAGGTGTTGATCGTCGAAGACATTGTGACAACCGGTGAAACGGTCAAGGGGCTTATCAAGCTGGTCAAAGCGTTGGGCGGAACAGTGGTCGGGATCGGGACACTCTGGCGGCGCATCCGAAAGGTAAGTTTCAAATTCCCCCTGTTTACGCTGGTCGACCGGGAATTTCCAACATATACCCCGAAAAATTGTCCGATGTGTCGCCGAGGGATGCCGATCAATCGGGAGTTTCTATCGGCACCCGTCCCACAGAAGCCTTGCCGAGTCAAGACTCGCGCCAGCTGACGGCCGTGCCACACGTCAGTAACCTGACCACGCGTTTTCCGACTGTGGAGGCCGTAGCCGTCGAGTGGGACGAGTATCACCGGTTCGGAGAAGGACCGCCGGTACAACGTGGCGCCTTCTCACATTCGATACGGGCGACGGCGGAAGGGTTCGCACCGATCCCACCCTGTTCAAACCCCGGCTGCCAAGGTGGCGGGTTTGAAATCCTGGAAGTGGTAGAGTCGATGCTCAGTGACCGATTGGAGGATAAGGCCGGGTTACTGGTCTGTATCGGCTGGGAGCGCACAAAGAGCAGGCAGACGGAGCCATCACCGTGTACCCAGGTAATCGACTATCAAATCAGGGTGACCTATCGGAAGAAAGACGATTCGCCTCGTAACTCAAAAGGATATCATCGGGATGAATGAGGCACAACACAAGATACCCGCACCCCACAGGAGACCTCTATGACCATTGGATTCAGGCGTGTACCGGTTTATGTCTGGCTGGCCGTATTGTCAATCGTATCACCTGCCTTCGCCTGGGGTGAGACCTCTCAACAGGCGGTCGCGATGGGGCGAGAGACCGAACTCATTGCGATTCGCACCCTTGCCTTTGCGGGTCCAGATGGTCCCCCATCAGCAGTTGAGGAGAGGTCACGATCGACGATCCGTCCCGAAGAAGGATTCCAATCGGGAACGTGGCACCTGGGGGTAAAAGCCGGCGGTACCGACACTGTCAAGATTTTTGCCAATAGAGCGCCTGATGTCCAGTTTGTCCCCGTGTTTTTCCAGATCGGGTACACGGTCACCGATGTTCATGGCCCCTTCCCGGTTCGCGGAAGCCTGGAGGTGATCTTTCAACCAACCTTCCTCGTTACAACACACCCGGAAACAGAGGTCGGTGGGGGCGCAAGCATCCTCTTCCGCTACAATTTCGTGACGGGCACTCGATGGGTGCCGTTCTTCGAGGTCGGCGCCGGTATCCTCCAATGGGGTCTGCTCCTCGAACGGGACCTCAACAGCCAGTTCAACTTCACCATCCTGGGTGGACCAGGAATCAACTACTTCTTGACCGATCACTTGGCTATTGTGGGGCAAGCGGGCTTACATCACATCTCGAATGCACACCGCAAAAGTCCCAACGTCGGCGTCAATTCGGTCATGGGTCTGCTGGGGGTCTCGTACTATTTCTAAAATCAGCATTCAGCAGTCAGCTCTCAGCAAGACACAAGAAAAGCTGATCGCTGAATGCTGAATGCTTCCCCAAGCCCTACTCTTTACTGCCGCCGCGAACCCATTTGTTGGGTGTGCCGTCAAGAGGGGAGTTCTCGCCTGGTCGCCAGAGCACCGACTGCTCGATCTGCTTGGCCAGGGTGAAGTCCTTCTCAGTGATCCCACCGGCGGCATGAGTCCTCAGCTTTACCCAGACCTTACCCCATGTGACCTCCAGGTCCGGGTGATGCCAGGCGGCCTCAGCCAGATAGGCGATCGTGTTGACCAACATGAGTGTGGTTGGCCAGCCATCGGTGTTGAATTTTCGTCTGATCCATCGCCCTTCCAAGTACCACCCTGGCAGCTCTTGCTCGAGACGTTTCACCACATCCTCGTCCGCAATGACCGGGCACTCTTTTTCTTTTGACATGGCCCCTTCTCCTCTTTTTGCCGAATGAACGACGTACCGATAACGTACTCACCTCTTATTCGGAATGTAGGGTAGGAAGTCCCGTTGGGCAAGCAAATTCCGGCGCCGACATCAACTGATGATCGATGATGTGGAGCATGCCTCTCTACAATGAGCCCTCATAAAAAGAAAGCTAAGGGGGGGTTGGGCCTCTCGCCCCAAAAGGACATTCTTATCACCCAGTTGAAAAGCGTGGCGCACAAATCAATGACCGTCGAGTCCAGGCTACGAGCTCTGCTTAAAGCGTAACTTCCAACGGCCGCGGGCCAGTAACTCCTGAAACACCGCGGGATAGAGAGTTGCCAGGGCCGATGCGCATTGGCGTAGGCCAAGGTCGAGCAGAACGGGGCGGTTACGCCTGTACTACGTTTTGGAAAGACTTACTGGTTTTCTTTCAGACCTAGCACAACCTGTGATAGGAACTCCCCATCAACGAACGGCACTTGGCCAAAAATGATTTCTGATTCACCTTCCAGCTTCGCGGCCAGGTGTCCCTTGCCAAGTAACCGCTCTGCACCTTTCTCGCCGAGAGCGATTTCGGATGTTCCTTCGCCATCCACGCGAAGCACAAGTCGATTGCCTAGGTTGGCTCGGAGTTGCATCGGCATGACATTCGCATCGGGTCGCTGCGCGGCGAAAACCAACGAAATACCGGCTGCACGTGCCTTCACACCCAAGCGGCTCACAATATTCGAAACTGTTTCGGCATACCGCGACGTCATCATCCATTCAGCGAACTCGTCGTGGATGATCCACAAGAACGGCAGCCGTTCGGTCGGACTTATTTTTGCATTCAGGTCGAACATGTTGGGAACTCGGTTCTCCCTGAGAATCGTGTAGCGTCGATTCATCTCACCAACGAGTTCGTTCAAGGTCGTTATGGCATCTTGCTGGTCGTCAATAATTCCGCCCTGCAAGTGCGGTAGGCCCTCGAAGGCAAAGTAGTCCACACCGAATTTTGGGTCGATTAGGACGATCTTCGCCTGCTCCGGCGTATTCGTGCAGGCGATGCTCAAGACAATGTTCTGCATCAGCACCGACTTCCCACTCCCGGTCGATCCGGCAATCAGCGTGTGTGGCGCATTTGACTTCGGTGACAGGAACAGGAGGTGGCTGTCTTCCTCTTTAACTGCAATCAGCAACTCGTGATTTCCCCTGGTACAATCAGGATTCCAGCGTTTCCAGACTTCAGGTAGATGCAGCACGCGGCGATGTGGTCTGGCGATAGCTATGGCCACAACGCCAGGTTCCGCTCGGACTGAAATTACATTCAGCTTGTGCGTGGTCAGAAACTCCGATCGCCGTCGCAACACCTGCTCGACGGTTAGGTTGGCGCTCCCCTGGAACTTCAAAAGTGCTGCGTTCGGCGTCAGGGTACTGGTCAGAAGCTTAGATTGGAGTTGGAACTGTTGCAGTGCCCCCTTGCACAGGCTCTCAACCTGCTTGAGCCATTCGGCATCGGCGGCGCTGTCCCGTGTGCTGTCGCGGTAGTCCTCAAGGAGTTGACTGACTTTCAGGCAAGCCCAGTCTGTCGGTGAACCAACGGCAGTGACGGGCCGTTGCGGTTGGACTATTGGTGCAGGCGCAGGCGAGGCCGGCGAGGCAGTCGGCTTTGGCCCCTGACCGCCACCTCCTGCCAGGATTCCACCTTCCCCCAGCGAGTCGTCATCCCGTTTCCGCCGCTGAACAATCTGCACACGCTCGGATGGCTTACGGTAACTTTTCTCATGCCAAATATTCTCTCCGGCGATGGCCTGCCGGATTGGCGTTGGATTTGAGTCCTTGCAATAGGTCAAGACTAGCTCGCGCAAGCGCGCCCGTGAGTAAATTTCCTGATAAGAGTGCTCCGTCTCGGCCACGGTGGCGAAGTCAGAACACTCTGGCGCGTCGGATGGTCCTGAAACAAAGATGTACGAATACCCCCGCAGATGGATGCCGCACTCGCCTTCTCGCACGGCTCTGCGCCACGCAGCCAGATCAATCGGTGAGTTAATGAAGAAGGCTTTCATTTCTCTCCGGCGGATGCCCGGCTGCTAGTCGGCATGTTCCCAATACTTGGCTTTATCCGGTATGACGAATCGAACGCCACCGCGCGGGTCGGGAACATCACCATGGTAGCGCGGAATGACATGCATGTGCAGTTGACCAACAGTCTGACCGGCCACTGTTCCATCGTTCAATCCAACGTTGAAGCCATCTGGCGAAGGTTTGAGCGTGGTTTGCAGGTGATTGATGCACCAGTCAATCCAGTGTATGAGGCGAGTCTTTTCTTGCGGGGACAGTTCGCAGAATCGGGCGACCGCACGCTTGACGACGATGAGCGTGTGGCCCGGTGAGACCGGATACTTATCTCTCGCGATGACGAACAGTTCGTCTTCGGCCAAGACTCGCTCCGGTTTGATGGCGTCGAAGGGGTTCACGCGGCAAGACGTCAGTTCCACAGCTTCCAGCCGGACTGGAAGCCTTGGTGCATTGCGATTTGAGCCTGCGGCACGATGACCTCGCGATATTTGGCGACGAAACCATTCTCGCCCAAGGCCAGAAGGCTTTCGCCGTCCTGCTTAAAACAGTTGATATAGTCCTCCAGAAACTTGGGCCGTTTCTTTGCGATCTCGATAGCGCCGAAATGGAGCTTAGCCAGTCGCGGAACATAGAGGTCGAGGTCGGGCAGCACATCGTTCTTGCTGGAATTTGTTGCCGGTTCAACCGGCGTCAGATTCCAAATCAAGTCGTGAACGACGAAGCTCCAGGGGAGGAAGTGGTCGATGGAGAAGTTGTCGCCGAGCTCCCGCTCGGAGTAGATATCTTTGAACTGGGCCGCCTTTCTAGCCTTCTCAAAGCTGCTTCTAACTAGCCGCCAGAAATCACGCGCGGCAGTCAGTTGCCGAATCGTCGGCGCGCGGAGTTTATGCACCACCCCGGGAACATTCGGATTCCTCGCTTGCAAGTAAAGCGCTAAGTGATACTCAGCGAAGGACTGAACTATGCCCAGATTCTCCATGAGAAACACTCGCCAAGAGTCGTTCAGCGTGATTGAGCCTCGCGCTCCACTGCCACTGAAGTAGTACGGACACGCAAATGGCGTACGCTGGCTTTCTTTGGCCATCGTTTCAATCTCTCGCGTGCGCGCTGTGTCATCTCGCTCGCCACGAAGTTTCTCCGCGAACCACGGCGTCAGGAAGCGCGTCGGTACGTAGCGTTTGAAGTACTCAAGCATGGTCTGGGCTTCATCGGAGCCATCGACAAACTTGCGGATGGCTTCGGGACTAGCGTTCGGCGGCAAACCCCACATCTGCTTGATTTTCAAGATCACCTCTTGGAGCTTGTCCTGTCGGCCGAGGGAGAGTCGGTAGAAGCAGACCGGATGCCACGCGGCAACGGCCATCTCGGTGAAAATATCCTTCAGACGGAAGGATCGCTCCTCGCTGCGTTTCAGTAGGGAAACAATTGCCAGAAACCACACCAGCTTGTACGAGTTGGTGGTGTCCTTGAAGACCTGCCCCAAGTAGAAAGTCTTCTCCGGGTAGCGTAACGCGACTCCCGCGAGCGCGGGAGCTTGATTGGTTGCGCTGTCTCCAGCCATGGTTGTTCCGATGCCTACACCTAACGCGCCGCCAGCCATGCCCAACAAGTTGCGGCAACAATCGCGGCGTGATGATTTTCGGCTTTCATTCATCCGGCCAGAAGTCTTTTCCGGTCTCGCCGACGTAGGCCCTGCGCAGTTCACCGTCCGGTGGCACATACTCTTGGCTACGGCGCAGATGAAACTCCGTGTCCTGCCGGTTGGTCCAAAGCCGCCACTTGCCAAAGAGAACTACCTCCGGCAATTTCAAAATCTGGCCAGGGTTCCCATCTCCGTGTGCCACCTCGCGGAGCGGAAGCGTTGATTCGGTCTTATGACGCTTTAGCCAAAAGTCGTGCAAGCAGTAAACGAAAAGCTCAGTTGTGATCTCAGGCTTCTGATCCCGGCGGAATGCGTAGATGGCTTCACGTTTACCCAACGAACGGTCAAGTTCTCGATCACCTACTTTCACGATGAATTCAAGCTCGACAAGCGGACAATCCAGGTTGTCCTCCTGAACTTTGCCCTTGCGACCATGAGTAGGAACATAGGTGTGTAGAAAGGTTTCGAAGTGTTGTTCCAGGGTCACGGGAGAAGGGCTGTTGTTCTCTCTCATCACTTCCTTTTGAAGTGCCCTAAGGACTGTGCTCGGAATAAGTTCGGGATCTTGCCAACGATTCAGCAGGTAATCCCAAGCCAAAAGTGGATTCTCGACATCGGTCGCAAGGTTCCAATGGATGAGCCACAGCGTTCGAATGTCTTCCAGGAACCGATCAACACCTCGCGGGCCGAGCAAAGCGAGGCCAAACTTTGTGAGCGAATATCCGCTGCCTTTCTCCGCAGTCAGCACTCCTGCTGCCTGCGCCCAAAAGCGAATGGAACGGACCATATTCTTGCCGACGCCCAAATCAACCATGGCTTCTGCTTCGTCAGCAAAGAGCTTGGGATTCTCCCCCAAGCCCCGCACTGCTTTGGGCAACCATGGGTAGCGACAGGGGAACGATTCGTGCCCCGAAATTCGATACTTCCTCTCCACCGTCATGGGCATCCTGTCATCATCCAACAGACTTGTGTCTTTGCGTTTGGATTGTCGAGATTGTATTCTCTTTCGCTTCATTATTGGTCGGATTTTACGCTCCTCTTCGAATCTGCACCAGAATTACTTTGGGTTACTACGGAACCAAGGTCGCCAGTAAGTGGAACCTTCCCACGAATTTGTCGGAAATGATTGATGCCGAAATTGGTCGGGATCGGTCGGATAACTGGGTCGTTTTCTCGAGGAATTGGACAGGTTTCACCCGTGCTCAGGTCAGGCCCCCAATACCGCCGTTTGGACTCGTCATCCTCGGAAGCGAAGATCATGGTGTTGATATTACCAGATCGGAGTCGGTTCTGGATATTCAGATGCTCATCTATAAAACCACAACGCCCCAGCGATGGGCGCTGGGGCGTGTGCTCTTCTCTTTATTGGCCTCAAAGAGGGTCGAAGACTGCGGACCCTCCTAATTAATGGTGTATCTGTCGGTGCTTCACGCCTTCGTAGCGGGTGCCGGCGATCTCCTTGAGGCGCTTCAGATCGTGCCTCGCCTCCATCCATCGTATCCCTCCGGAGACAGAGCGCATCATGAGGGAGGTTGTACGAGCATATCCTCCCGTATAGCGGACCCCTCGAAGCAATTCGCCGTCGGTGATGCCGGTAACCGCCACGAACACATTACTCCCTTTACAGAGGTCGTCTACGGTCAAAATACGATCCAAGTCGTGACCCTCCGCCTCGAGGATTTGCCTGTCTTGTTCATCTCTCGGCCAGAACCTACATTGCATCTGGCCACCCAAACACTTCAACGCGCAGGCAATAAGTACCGCCTCCGGCGCGCCTCCGATGCCCATGAGGACATCGATACCGGTATCTTCCTCCATTGCCGCCATCACCCCAGGCGCAACGTCCCCCTCGCTGATCAGCTTGATCCGGGCCCCAGCCTCTTTCACCTCTTTGATGAGGCGCTCGTGGCGTGGCCGGTCGAGCAAGACCACCGTGAGATCATCGACCTCCCGGCCCTCAGCCTTTGCGATCCGTTGCAGATTCTCTTTGACGGGAGCGTTAATGTCGATCGCCCCTGCGGCCCGAGGCCCGACGACAATCTTATCGATGTAACCAAGCTGAGTAGAAAACAGCGTATTCCGGTCGGCGAGCGCCGCAACAGAGATCGCACCGGGTCGACCGTTGGCGAGGAGCGTGACACCGTCAATCGGATCGACCGCGACGTCAAGAGCCGGGGTAGAGCCTGTGCCGACCCGCTCTCCCACTTGCAGCATGGGAACCGGACCTTTCTGTCCCTCCCCAATCACCACCGTGCCGTCAATCTCCAACGCGCTCAGCGCATAGCGCATCGCGTCAACGGCCGCCCGATCGGCGGCATCACGGTCGCGTCTGCCCATCAGACGAGCCGCCGCCAAGGCAGCGGCCTCCGTGGCCCTGCTGAGTTCGAGAGACAGATTTCGATCCATGAGCTCCGTCATAGTATGATTTCCCTCCCTGAGTAAAGGTGAAGGGTTTTCAGTGTTGAGTGTTCAGCGCAGGGTTCATGCCAGAAGTTCCATAGCCCGGGACACGACATGCTCGACCGTAAAGCCGAATTGCTGCATGAGAACTTGGTATGGAGCTGAGGCTCCAAAACGTGCCATACCGATCACGCCTCCGCGCAAGCCGACGTAGCGGTGCCAACCGTGCGGTGATCCGGTCTCAATGGCAAGACGGGCGGTCACTGCCGGGGGAAGCACCTCGTCTTTATACGCCTCCGGCTGGCGTTCAAACAGTTCCCAGCTCGGCATACTGACTACGCGAGCAGGAATTCCCTGATCGGCCAGTCGTCCCCACGCCTCGAGGGCCAGGTGGACCTCCGATCCGGTCCCAATGAGGATGACGCGCGGATGCCCTTGATCGGCATCAGCCAGGGTATACGCTCCCTTCAGAAGAAGTTCGGCAGGCGGGAATTTGGTCCGGTCGAGAATCGGAAGCTTCTGCCTGGTGAGGGCCAGCACCACCGGTCCGCTGCGATGCTCCAGAGCGGCGCGCCAGGCGACAGCCGTTTCTGTCGCGTCGGCAGGGCGGATGACTGTGAGGTTCGGCATGGCCCGCAGAGCAGATAGATGTTCAATCGGCTGGTGGGTGGGACCATCTTCGCCCAAGCCGATACTGTCATGGGTAAAGACATAGATCACATGGATATGCGACAGCGCCGCGACCCGGATGGCGGGGCGCATGTAGTCGGAAAAGACAAGGAAGGTCCCGGCATATGGGATCACCCCCTGGTGCAGCGCCATGCCGTTGAGGATTGAACCCATCGCGTGCTCTCGAACACCGAAGTGAAGGTTCCGGCCTCCGGGACTTGACCTCTGGAAATCGCCGTTGCCTTTCAGGTAGGTATTGTTGGATGGGGTCAGGTCGGCCGAGCCGCCGAGGAGGGTCGGTACGGTTGGGGCGATCGCATTCAGCACCTTGCCCGAGGCCTCACGGGTTGCCAGACTCCCAGCGGAAGGGGTGAAGACCGGGATCTTCTCGGCCCAGCCCTCCGGAAGCTGCCCACTCATCACCCGGTTCCATTCGTCGGCAAGTTCCGGAAACGCGGCGGCATACGCATCGAACCCGGCCTGCCATTCGGCTTCCCAGGTACGACCACGCTGCAGCGCCTCTCGAAAGTGCGCCAGCGCCTCATCGGGGATATAGAACGTGGGTTCCAGCGGCCAACCCAACGCTTCCTTTGTCAGCCGCACCTCCTCGTCTCCCAGGGGCGACCCATGCGCCTCTGCCGTATCCTGCTTATTCGGGCTGCCATAGGCAATGTGGGTTCTAGCAATAATCAGCGACGGGCGGTCATGCGCAGCCTGGGCTGCATTCAGCGCGGCCTCGATCATCGTGACATCGTTTCCATCCACTCGCTGGACATGCCACCCGTAGGCTTCAAAGCGCTGCCCGACGTTCTCGGTAAAGGCCATGTCGGTGCTACCGTCGATAGTAATCCGGTTATCGTCGTACAGGTAGATGAGCTTGCCCAGGCCAAGGTGCCCGGCAAGCGAGGCCGCCTCGGACGAGATCCCCTCCATGAGGTCCCCGTCGCTCACGATAGCGTACACATAATGATCAACAATCGGATGCCCCGGCCGGTTAAAGTGATGCGCTAAAAAACGCTCGGCGATCGCCATCCCGACCCCGTTGCCGAAACCCTGACCAAGGGGGCCGGTCGTCGTCTCGATCCCCGGTGTCACACCATGCTCCGAATGTCCCGGCGTGCGGCTGCCCCACTGGCGGAACTGCTTGAGCTCATCGAGAGAGAGATCGTAGCCGGTCAGGTGAAGGAGGCAATACAGCAGCATGCACCCATGGCCAGGTGACAGGATGAACCGATCGCGGTTGGGCCATGAGGGATGAGTCGGATTGTGCCTGAGCGCGCGCGTCCAAAGAGTATACGCCATGGCGGCTGCCCCCATCGGCAGCCCTGGATGTCCCGAATTCGCTTTTTGAACCCCATCCATTGCCAGCGTTCTGATGGTATTGATACACAACTGGTCGAGCGATTCCTGAACGTTTTTCACTGATCCACCCATTCTACCCTCTACCCCCTTCACCCTTTATGATGGCTGTGTGCCCTTTGTGACGCCCCAGAGCCGCCGCTGATCACGTTTGAGATCTTGAGCGGCCACGTACGCAGCCAGATCGGCCATCCGACACGAATATCCCCACTCGTTGTCGTACCAGGCCACCACCTTCACAATTCGGTCCTTCAGGACCAGCGTCATCAGGGCATCCACGATGGAAGAATGCGGATTGCCCTTGAAGTCCATCGAAACCAGCGGCCGGTCGCATACCTCCAGGATCCCGCGCAGCCGTCCCGTCGTCGCAGCTCGGAACGCGGCGTTCACCGTCTCCGGGGTGACATCACAACCAAGCTCCGCGACAAGATCGATCACGGACACCGTGGGCGTCGGCACCCGGTAGGCCATCCCGTTGAAGCGACCCGCCAGCTCCGGGATGACCCTGACAAGCGCTCTGGCGGCGCCGGTGTCGGTTGGAATGATATTGAGGGCGGCAGCCCTCGACTCCCTGGCATCTTCCGCTCCACGATCGTGAATCGCTTGCGAATTGGTGTAGCTGTGCACCGTGCTCATGAACCCCCATTGGATCCCGAACGCGTCAAGGAGCACCTTGGCGACCGGCGCCAGGCAGTTGGTTGTGCATGATCCGTTTGAAATAATCCGGTGCTGTCCCGGATCGTATCGTTCCTCATTGACACCCAGCACAACCGTCAGATCCTCGCCCTTCCCCGGGGCAGAGATCAGCACCCGTTTCGCCCCCGCCGCAAGATGCTTTTCGGCCTCCGGGCGGCTCGTCCCCCGGCCGCTGCACTCCAGCACGATGTCAGCGCCTACGTCAGACCAGTTGAGCTTCGTCCAGTCGCGCTCCCGGAAAACCAACACCCGCTTCCCATCGACCCGCATGCTGCCTTCGTCGCTCTCGACCTTGGCGGGAAAGGGCCCGTAGTTCGAGTCGAACTCCAGCAATAAGGCGTCGGTGCGGGCGCCGGCCGGATCGTTGATGGCGACCAGCTCAAGCGCCCCTTTCTGCTCCCACGCGGCGCGAAATGCCAGTCGGCCAATTCGTCCGAAGCCGTTGATCGCAATCTTCACCATCGATTAACCCTCGGCAATTCCTGCGAGCCCTTCCTGCGGGGCCGGCTGCCGCGCCTCTCTGGCTTGGAGCAGATAATAGACTGATATCAATTGCACGAGGGCGAGGGCATCACTATGGCCGGAGGCTTCGCCCGCGGCAAAACTGCCGAGCTTATCCGGCGCCAGATCCTGAATCAATTTCATCGGGGAGAGCAGATGCGCCCAGATCCTTTGCTCCAGTCCTGCTGCCGTTTGGGGCGAGATGGAGCCGTCGATCTCCAGCGTATGGAAGGGTTGACCATAATAGTCTTCATCCACTAACCGAACGGCCCTTCGGGTCTTCCGGCCCATCGCCTCCTGGAGCAGTTCATCCAATCCGGTCTTCGGCAGGTTTCGATTGAGGAAGAGGCGGACGTTCAGGGGGGTATCATCCTGTGGGCTCCAGGTGCCGTTAGGAGGATAGAATCGGACGATAATATCGGCATATTCCTTCTGGGGCTCGATGTGCTTCCTGATATCCTCCTGCCTGGCCTCGATCTCCTTCATCACCTGCTCAATGCTATACCCGCGCCTCCCGGCGTCTCGATGGATCTTCCAGGCCCGCTTCAACTCCTCATCCGGGTCCAGATACACCTTCGAGTCGAAGACATTCCTGAGCTCCTGGGTAAAAAAGGGAAACAGGCCGCCGATGATGACAATGTGCTTCGGCTCGACCTCCTCAGGCTCTGCGAAACAGCCGGTCGAATGATCATACACCGGCTTGATGATCTTCTCGCCGTTTCTGAGGTGCCAGGCGTGCTTGCCCATCAAGGCCATGTTATTGGCTGCCGGATGAAGGGCGGTCAGTCCATAGATCTTGCGTTGAACGCGGTCGAACGTATGATAATCGTCCAGATTGATGTTGGTAATCTTCTCGGGACCAAAAATTTTATAGATGCCGCCGACAAACGTAGACTTCCCGGTCCCACTGTCCCCGCCGATACCGAGCAGGAGCGGGGTGGTCTTGGCCATCTGCATCATCTCCTTTCACATGGATTGTATGAAGAACGGAATTAGGCTCCGGTGTTTGGGCTGGTCAACCATGACCTCGCCGCTATCTCACAGCTAAAGACACCGCCATCGGTTTCTTTTTAGGGCGATAGTCGTATCGTCAACGCGTATCGATTTCGTGCGAGGAGGATTTTATCACTTGCCCCATTATCTGTCTAGCGGTTGTTTCGAAACGTGTTGGTAGCAAGTGATCTGTCCGCTTTCCCAGGAGACGGGGTAGACTACGGTCTCGTCCAGAAAGGAGGAGCCCCTAGAGCAGCCATGGTACCCCTGCCCCGCGGTGGAGCGAGCGATGAAGGTGCAAACGGTGGTCTTGAGAGCGATGGATGGACGACTGAAGTGGTATCAGGCGGCGGAGATCCTAGGGATCTCGGATCGGCAGATGCGACGCTGGAGGCGGCGCTATGACCAGCGCGGCTACGACGGGCTCTTCGATCGCCGACGGCAGCACCAGCCTTCGCCCCAGCGGGTCCCGCTGGAGACCGTGCGACAGGTCTTGACCCTGTATCGGGAGCGATACTTCGACTGCAAGGTCCTTCCTGCACTTTCTTGAGAAGCTGACGACACTGCACGGGAGCGCGCTGTCGGACACCTGGGTCAAGACCGCCTTGCAGACGGCCGGGCTGGTGGCGCAGGAGGCCCGGCGAGAACGTCATCCTCCTGGATCCCCCCGGCGTCGGGAAGACCCACCTCGCGGTGGGGCTCGGGCTGAAGGCGATCCAAACACGGTTATCGGGTCCTCTTCACGACGGCCGCCACCCTGATCAGCACCCCCACCAAAGCGATGGCGGAGGGGCGACTTGAGGAGAAGCTCAAGGCCGGTCTCCTCAAGGGGACAGAGGCGGCGGCATGACTCATCAAGGGCTGGGTAGGAAATTTTCGATGACCACATCTAGGGAAATTTATCATCGGCGGTGATAGCAGGAGCTGCGGCTAGCGGGGATCGCCACCGTGGAGGGGAGGGCGGCGGCTGTCCCATGTTTGACAGGAGTACAGCCACAACTCGGAGGTACACTCATACATCACATGCTGGTCAACGTCAGCAATAGTCGGATATTTCAAAATTGACAAGTCGAGGCTCCTTCCGTACAATTCCCTCCGTCTTATAAAATGTATGAAATTTGCTCGCCGGTCCAGACTTCAAGATCTACAGACCGCTTTGCATATCGCCCCGTATGATGGGGTGGTGCTGAGCGCGGTCGAGGAAACGCCGTGAAGGCATTGATCCTAAGCGGAGGTAAGGGGACCCGCTTGCGTCCAATTACCCATACCAGCGCCAAGCAACTTGTGCCGATCGCCAATAAACCGATCCTCTTTTACGCGCTCGAAGCCATGGCGGACGCCAAGATTCAGGAGGTCGGGATTGTGGTGGGCGACACAAAACGGGAGATTCGGGAAGCGGTGGGGAATGGAGCGCAATGGGGTCTCGATGTGTCGTATATTGAGCAAGAAGCGCCCCTGGGACTAGCTCATGCCGTCAAGATTGCTGAGCCATTTCTGGCGAATCATCCCTTTGTGATGTACCTCGGGGATAACTTGGTCAAGGACGGAATTGGCTCGTTGGTAGAAGAGTTCAGGCGATTGGAAGCGAACTCGCAGATCCTCCTGGCACGGGTTCGCGACCCGCAACGATTCGGCGTAGCGGAGCTTCGAGATGGCCGCGTCATCTCCCTGGAGGAGAAGCCGGCGCATCCCAGAAGCGACCTGGCGCTTGTGGGCGTCTACATGTTCGACCATACGATCTTTGGGGCGGTGAATGCCATTCAACCGTCGCGGCGAGGTGAGTTGGAGATCACCGATGCTATCCAGTACCTGATTGACAACGGCTATCAAGTCCATCCTCATGTCATCAGCGGCTGGTGGAAAGATACCGGGAAGCTCGAAGATATGCTCGAAGCCAACCGGATCATGTTGGAGACGATTACCCCGAGGGTAGAGGGGACGGTGGATGAGACCTCGCACCTTATCGGAAAGGTTGTCGTGGAGCAGGGCGCGAGCGTGACGGCCAGCACGATTCGAGGACCGGTCATCATCGGTAAACGGTGCCGCATCATGAACTCATATATCGGGCCTTTTACTTCCATCTATCACGATACGCTTGTCCGCAACAGCGAGATCGAGCATAGCATCATCCTCGACCAGTGCCGGATTACCGATATCGGCGGACGGCTGGAGGACAGCCTGATCGGGAAGAATGTGGAAGTGTTTCGGTCCGACGGGAAACCGAAGGCCTATAGACTGATGCTTGGGGATAGCAGCCAGGTGGGGCTGGTATAAGAAGTTCAACGTTCAGGGTGGGAAGTGCGATGGCACTCATTGATGGGGTGACAACCAGACAGTTGCGCAGAGTCCCGGACGAGCGGGGCTTTCTGACAGAGTTGCTGCGCAGCGACTGGGAGGAGTTCGAGCGATTCGGACAGGCGTACATCACGGCTGCCTACCCGGGGGTGGTAAAAGGGTGGCACTATCACAAGAAACAGACCGACCATTTTGTCGGGGTCCTCGGGATGTCCAAGGTTGTCCTATTCGATCCTCGCGACAGCTCTGCGACCAAGGGACTCATCAATGAGTTCTTTATCGGCGAGCAGAATCCGATGTTGGTGAAGATCCCGCCTTTGGTGATTCACGGATACAAGGCCGTGGGTGATCGGCTGTCGGCGATCATCAATTTTCCAACCGAACTCTATAATTATCACGAGCCTGATGAGTTTCGAATTCCCCCCGATAGTCCGGATATTCCATACGATTGGGCAGTGAAGCTGGGGTAGCGATGCGTGTCTTAGTAACCGGCGGGGCCGGATTTATCGGGTCGAACTTTATTCGCCATCTGCTGGCGACAGAGCCGGCTTGTCATATCGTGAATCTCGACAAGCTGACGTATGCCGGTAACCTCGAAAACTTAGCGGACATTGAACGTGATCCCCGGTACCGATTTATCAAGGGAAGCATCTGCGACGCCCTGCTGGTGAACGAACTACTGCGGGATGGGTTCGACGCGCTGATTAACTTTGCGGCTGAATCGCACGTCGATCGAAGCATCCAGGATGCGAGGACATTTGCGGAGACCAATGTGCTTGGGACACAGACCATTCTGGAGGCATGTCGCCGGCATCAGGTCCCAAGGATGATGCAGGTCTCCACGGATGAGGTATACGGTTCTCTTGGACCGTCCGGTCATTTTGTGGAGGACAGCCCCCTCCGCCCGAACAGCCCCTATGCGGCCAGCAAGGCGGCGGCAGACCTTCTGATCTTGGCGTACTTCCGTACCTACGGGTCGCCGGTCATCATCACCAGGAGTTCCAACAACTATGGCCCTTACCAGTTTCCGGAAAAGGTGATTCCGCTTTTTATCACCAACGCCCTTGCTGGCGAATCGCTGCCGCTCTATGGCGATGGTCTTTACGTCCGCGATTGGCTGCACGTGCAGGACCATTGCGAGGCGTTGGCGCTGGTTCTGAAGGACGGAGTTGCCGGTGAGGTTTATAATATCGGCGGCAACTGTGAGCGGGCCAACATCGATGTCGCACGGCTCATCCTGAGTACACTCGGCAAGCCTGATACGTTGATCAGGCACGTCAAGGATCGGCTTGGGCATGATCGGCGATACGCTCTCGGCACCGCGAAGATTGAGCAAGCGCTGGGCTGGAAACCCCGCATTTCCTTTGAGACAGGGTTGCAGGAGACAGTCCGCTGGTATGAAGGCCACGCACCCTGGTGGACGCGCATCAAGGAGGGGCAGTATCGGGAGTATTACCGAGAGACATACGGAGATCTCTCGCAAGTTAGCCGGCAGCCATCAGTCATGTAGTGGCGCCGCTTGCCGCACCCTTTCCGATCATGGCGGGTTCCCGCCCGTGCGCTGACCGCCGATCGCTGGAAAGTAATCAGGCTGAGAGGGGTTGAGGATCTGTTGCCTGTACAACGCAGAAGCGACTGTAAGCAGAGTATGCTGACCGGAATACGTCCATGGGGATGCTGGACAGTCCTTGGGGAGGGGGAAGGGTACAAGGTCAAGCGGATTGAGGTCAATCCGGGGCATCGGTTAAGTCTGCAGCGGCATACCCATCGCAGCGAACATTGGATTGTCGTGGCCGGCACGGCGAAGATCAACATCGATGAGCGGACCTCGTTTATCGATACCCATGAATCGACATTCGTGCCGGCGGGGGTCGTTCACCGGATCGAGAACCCCGGGCCGGACCTCCTGATCATTATTGAAATTCAAAACGGCTGCTACCTCGGGGAAGATGACATTGTCCGATTCCAGGATGACTATGGGCGAAGCGACGGGTAGAGGCGAAGAGTATTCCGCCCCGCGCGTGTACGCCGTGGTGCTCGCCGGCGGGAGGGGCGAACGTTTCTGGCCGGTCAGTACAGACGCGCGACCCAAGGCCTTTCTTCGCCTGGTCGGGAGCGAGTCGCTCCTGCAGGCGACGGTCAGGCGGATGCGGCTCCTGCTACCCTGGAACCGGATTGTTGTGGTGGTTGGCCGGACGCACGCTGAGCTCGTTCGCGAGCAGCTCCCGGAGCTCCCTGAAGCCAATCTGCTGCTTGAGCCTCATGGCAGGGACACCGCAGCGGCCGTCGGCTTAGCCTCACTGCATATCAGGCAGCTCGACCCAGGTGCGATGATGATCGTCCTGCCGGCTGATCACTACGTCCCGGACGGCGAGGCGTTCGCCGCCGTCCTGCAGCGGGCGCTCGAACTGCTCGCCTTACACCCGGACTGGGTTGTCACGATTGGAATCCCCCCTACCAGGCCGGAGACCGGGTATGGGTATCTGGAAGTTGGTGAACGGCTTGCCCAGCCCTCCGGCGCTTTCTGTATCGATCAATTTCTGGAGAAACCGGATCGAGAGACCGCCGATCGCCTGGTCACAGACGGACGGCACTACTGGAACAGCGGGATCTTCCTGTGGCGGAATAGCGCTATTCAGCGTTTGCTGGCTCAACATATGCCGGATCTGTGGACCGGCCTTTGCCGCATTCGTGACGCTTGGGGGGTGCAGGAGGTGCTGGTCCGTGAGTACAGCGCCTTCAATAAGCAGTCGGTGGACTATGGGGTGTTGGAGCGGATGGAGACAGGGGTTGCGATGGTCGGGGCCGATTTCGCCTGGGACGATCTGGGGGCCTGGGATGCGTTGGCTCGAGTGCAGCCTGCCGACGACTGCGGCAATGTGATTGTGGGTGAGGTAGAGTTACTGGATACCATCCGGTCGATCATCGTCTCAAATGGACCGAGGGTGGCAGCTATTGGGTTGTCTGAGACCATTGTGGTGGCGACCAAAGACGGCATGCTGGTCTGTCCCAAGGGGCGGGCCCAGGAGGTCAGAGGGCTTGCAAGGAAGTTTCCATGACTGCGCGACGGGCGTTAATTACCGGCATTACGGGCCAGGACGGCTCCTACCTGGCTGAGCTGTTGCTGCAAAAAGGATACACCGTAGTCGGGATGGTGCGACCGTCGAGCGCCAAGCCGTTTGAACGAATTGCGCACCTGCGCGGCCGGATCATCCTTCGACAGGCAGACCTGCTCGACCAAGAGTCCTTGATCCATCTTATCCGAGAGATACAACCTCACGAGATCTACAACCTCGCCTCGCAGTCATTTGTTCCCACCTCCTGGGAGCAGGCGGTTCTTACCGCTGAGTGTACCGCCGTGGGTGTCACTCGACTCCTGGAGGCGATCCGCCTGGTAGACCCCGGGATCCGATTCTACCAGGCCAGCACCAGCGAGATGTTCGGCAAGGTTCAGGAGGCGCCGCAGCACGAGCGGACACCGTTCTCTCCCAGAAGCCCGTACGGTGTGGCCAAGCTCTACGGCCACTGGATTACAGTCAACTACCGGGAGCGCTACGGGCTGTTTGCCTGTTCGGGTATCCTGTTCAACCACGAGTCTCCCCGTCGAGCCAAGGATTTTGTGAGCCGAAAGGTCACCGATGGTGTCGCGCGGATCAAGCAAGGTTTGGCGACCGAGCTGCATCTCGGTCATCTCGAAGCTCGTCGCGACTGGGGCTATGCCGGCGACTACGTGCAGGCGATGTGGTTGATGCTGCAACACGAGAGCCCGGACGACTATGTCATTGCGACCGGCGAGACCCACTCGGTCCGGGAGGTGGTGGAGATCGCATTTGCAAGGGCAGGGCTGAATTGGCAGGCGTGTGTGGCGGAAGATCCGGCACTGACACGCCAGATCGAGACCCACCTGTTGCAGGGGGACGCATCCAAGGCGAAGCGCGTGTTAGGCTGGCAGCCCGCGGTCGGCTTTCGTGAGTTGATCGAAATGATGGTGGATGCTGACATAGAGCGTTACGCTGAAGCGTTGCCCGAATCGGCGTGCAGCGGGGGGAGGTAGGACTGGTGGAGATCTGCATCGTAGGGACGGGGTACGTTGGCCTCGTCACCGGGACGTGCCTTGCGGAGATCGGTCACCGCGTGGTCTGCGTCGATGACGACCTGGCGAAGATCGCGACGCTGAAGCGCGGCGAGATGCCCATCTTTGAACCGTGGCTTGACAGTCTCGTGGCGCGAAACCGGCGGGAGGGTCGCCTATCCTTTACTGCCGATCTGAAGGAAGGGATCGAGACTGCGACGGTGATCTTTATCTGCGTCGGGACGCCGCCCCTGGAGGACGGGGATGCGGACCTGTCGGCGGTGGAGCAGGTCGCGCGACAGATCGGGGAACTGGCGTCTGCCTATAAGTTGGTGGTGGAAAAGAGCACGGTGCCCGTTCAAACGGGGATGTGGATCGACAAGACACTCAAAGTCTATGGGGGAGGCGGGGACGAACGGTTCGATGTCGCCTCCAACCCTGAATTTCTTCGGGAGGGTTCCGCCGTCGAAGATTTCCTGCACCCAGACAGGATCGTGGTAGGGGTGGGGCATCCTCGAGCGGAGCGGCTGCTGAGGGAGCTGTACGAGCCGATTGTCCGCCGCACCTTCACCTGCCCGATTCACAGCAAGTGCGTGGACGCCCGATCTGTTCCATTTCTGGTGACAGACATCACGAGCGCCGAGCTGATCAAGCACGCCTCGAACTCGTTTCTGGCCACAAAGATCTCCTTCATCAATAGCGTGGCGGATCTCTGTGAGCTGGTCGGCGCTGATATTGCATTGGTGGCGGAGGGGATGGGACTTGACCGGCGGATCGGACGCAACTTCTTAAACGCGGGACTCGGCTTTGGAGGGTTTTGCTTTCCGAAGGACCTCCAGGCGTTCGTCAAGATCGCGGAAAAGTGCGGGTACGATTTTCACCTGTTGCAGGAGGTTGATCGCATCAACCAGTCGAGAATCTCGCAGGCCATTAAGAAGCTGAAGAATGAGCTCTGGATCCTCAAGGAAAAGGTCATCGGCGTCTGGGGCTTGGCGTTCAAACCGGATACGGACGATGTGCGCTACTCTCCTGCGTTTGCCGTGATCGGGCGGCTCATGGCGGAGGGTGCGATCGTCAAGGCGTACGACCCAAAAGCGATGGAGAAGGCGCGGCAGCAACTTCCGTCACTTATCTGCTGCCGGGACCCCTACGAGGCGGCTTCCGGTGCTGATGCGTTGGTGGTCGCAACGGAGTGGAAAGAGTTTGCCGGCCTTGACCTGACGCGGGTGAAGAGCCTCATGCGGCGACCCCTCATGTTGGACGGCCGGAACTTGTTCGATCGCCAAGCCATGAAGGCTATGGGGTTCGAGTATCTGGGGATGGGGCGATGAAAGGGACGCTATGCCGCGCACGTTAATCACGGGTGGCGCCGGGTTCCTGGGCTCTCACCTGTGTGACCGGTTGATCGAGGAGGGCCATCAGGTCATCTGCCTTGATAACCTGATTACCGGCATAACGGATAACATCGCCCACCTGATCGGGCATGACGCCTTCCGTTTCATTAAGCTGGATGTGACCGAGTATCTCTACATCGAAGGCCCGTTGGACTAC
>JAHFDH010000106.1 GCA_023249055.1 Candidatus Methylomirabilota bacterium | reverse complement strand
CAGAAGGTCCGGAACGAGGTTGAGGAGTTCCGAGCCCTGCTGTCCAGGGAAGCCGCGCTTCCATTTGACCAGCTCTGTGACATCAGGGAGTCGGTTCGGCGATCTCGACCGGAAGGGTCCGTGCTCGCAGCGATCGATCTCGTCAGGGTCGCCACATCGCTGGAAGCGGCGGCGATCATCCGCCACGCCATCGCCCGATCCAGAGAGTTCTGTCCGCAGCTTCATGCAATCGCCTCCCGCCTCGACGATCATACCCGTCTGATTGAAGAGATTCATGCGGCGATCGAAACGGACGGAGAGGTCAAGGATACTGCCAGTCGAACGCTCAACCAGCTTCGAACTCGACTCCATGAGCTCCGCAACCTGATTTATGCTCGACTACAGGCCGTGCTGGCGGCGTCCACTATGCAGCCCTATATCGCCGAACCGCTTGTGACGCTGCGAAACGAGCGGTACGTCATCCCTGTCAAACCGACCTATCGGACCGTTCTGAAGGGCGTCGTCCAAGATCGCTCCGTCAGCGGCGTCACCATCTTCCTGGAGCCCCAGGAGGTGATCGAGCTCAATAACCAGCTACGGTTGTTGCAGCGATCCGAAGAGGAGGAGATCAGGCGGGTGCTGGCCGCCCTCACGGCTTCTCTCCGGTCTTCCGCCGATGCGGTACTCCTCACGATGCAGTTGACGGCTGAGCTGGACGTCCGGTGTGCCGCAGCCAGATTTGCCGACAGCCTTCACGGCGCCCCTGTCGCCTTGAAAAGCGCCGGCCCGCTGTTGCTGCGCGAGGCGAGACACCCGCTGTTGCTGGAACAAATCGATGCGGGCGGGATACACCACACCGTCCCGATCGACCTGCGTCTCGGCGACGGCTTTGACGCCTTGCTCATCACCGGACCGAATACCGGCGGTAAAACAGTCGCCTTGAAGACCGCGGGCCTCCTTTCACTGATGGCGCAGGCCGGGCTGCATCTGCCGGCATCTCCCGACTCTGAGGTCCCCTTTTTCAACGGTGTCCTGGCGGATATTGGAGACGAACAGAGTATTGAGCAAAGCCTGAGCACGTTTTCCTCCCATATCGGTCAGATTCGGCGAATCCTTGAGGCGGCGCGTCCCGGGGCGCTGGTCTTGCTCGACGAGCTTGGCGCCGGCACCGACCCGCTCGAGGGGGCGTGTCTGGGCATCGCGATCCTCGAGGCGCTGCTGGAACGGGGCGCGCTGGTCGTGGCGACCACGCACCTGGACGCCATCAAGGCCTATGCCTATTCGCACCCGCGAATCGAAAACGGCTGCGTCGAGTTCGACCTTGACACCTTGAGACCGCTGTATAAATTATTAATTGGATTTTCTGGTCGCAGTCATGGTTTGGTCATTGCCTCTCGGGTCGGCTTGCCTGCGAACATCATTCGGCAGGCTGAACGGCTGCTTGGCGAAGAACGCGATCCGTTACGGCTATTGCTGGACAGGCTGGAGGGCGAGCAGCGGCGCCTCGCTGAAGAGCGAGAGGCGGTAACCCGCGAGGCTGCCGAAACCGCCAGGGCGCGCGGCGAGGCCGAGGCCCGGCGGGACGCGGCGAGGGTCGAGGCCGAGCAACTCTATCGCCTCGCCTGCCGGCAGACCGAGGGCGCACTTGCCGACGCCCGGGCTGAGATCGATCAACTGCTGCGGGAGTTCAGGTCGGCGCAGTCGCGCGGGCGGGCGGCGCCGCTGGTGCGGCGGCGACTCATCGATCTGGAGCGGCAGACAAAGACGAGGCTCAGCGATGCGACCGGCTCGGATGATGCGGCAAATACCGTTGATCCGGCGTCGATTCGCGTCGGACAGGAGGTTGTGATCAAGGGACTTGGGCAGCGCGGGATCGTGATCGGACAACCCTCCCCTTCCGGCTTTGTGGAGATCCGGCTTCCCCTGGGGAAGGCGAAGGTCCCGGTGGAAGCGATTGTCTCCAGGAGTCACTCCGGCCAGCAGGCGACGAGCAGACCGATCCGGCTATCCAGGGCAATGGATGAGGTGGGGGGCGAGCTGAACCTGATCGGATGTGATGCTGCTGAAGCGGCCCGTCGCCTTGATCAGTATGTAGGCGACGCATTTCTGGTCGGACTTCCCACGGTTCGAATTATCCATGGGAAGGGCTCCGGTGTTCTCAGAAAGACCGTAGCAGATCTCCTTCAGGACCACCCGCTGGTCGAGAGCTTTCGGGCCGCGGACTATCGGGAGGGGGGGATCGGCGCCACCATTGTAGAGTTGTATCCCCATGGCGTACCCATGGGCGGAGCGGCATGAAAAGGATGAGCGGACAGTGATCCCTGAGGAGGCGGTTTCCAGGGTGCTGGCCGGCATCGATATCGTGCAACTTATCGGCCGGTACCTCCCGTTGAAGCCTGCCGGGCGTTACTACAAGGCCTTGTGTCCCTTCCATAGTGAAAAGACCCCTTCCTTTACCGTCAATCCGGAGCGTCAAATCTTCCACTGTTTCGGCTGCGGGGAGGGCGGGGATGCGATCGGTTTCCTGATGAAGCAGGAGCGCTGGAGTTTTCCCGAGGCGATCCGATCGCTGGCCGATCAGGCCGGAATCAGCCTGCCGGAGCGACTGCGCGGCTCTACCGGGAGCGGGACGGGGCAGAACGAGCACGCGCGCCTGGGGCTGCTGGAGATTCACAAGACGGCGGCGGACTTCTTTCGCCGGCAGCTTCAGCATCAGACTGGTGGAGCCGCCGCCCGCGAGTACCTGAGAAGTCGCGGCATCTCGGATGCAGTGGTCGAGCAGTTCGGGCTCGGATATGCCGCCGCCGCCTGGGATGGGCTCCTTCGCCACCTGCTGCACAGAGGATTCTCCAAGAAGCAGGTCGAGGAGGCAGGGCTGGCGCTGCCGCGCAAAGACGGGAGCGGGGCATACGATCGATTCCGGAATCGACTGATGATCCCGATCTACGATCCGACGGGTCACGTGATCGCCTTTGGAGGCCGCGTCCTGGACGATTCCCTGCCGAAATACCTGAACTCGCCCGAGACCCCCCTCTACAAGAAGGGCGCGCACCTGTTCGGCCTGCACGTGGCGGCATCCGCCATTCGCGATCGAGGGTCGGCTGTGGTAGTAGAAGGATATTTCGATCTGATCGCGCTGCACGCTCATGGCATCCAGCACTCTGTGGCGGTTCTGGGCACGGCATTGACGACTCAGCAGATCGCCCTGCTCCGCCGGTATACCACACGGGCGTTTCTTGCGTTCGATCCGGATCCGGCCGGGATTGCCGCGGCCAGACGTTGCGTCGAGAGCTTGCTGAACAGCGGGCTGGACTGGCGGGTCATCCTGCTTCCGGACGGAGAGGATCCTGATCGTTTTCTGCGGAAGCGTGGTCCCTCCGCCTTCGCCGATGCGCTCGCGCAATCGAAGGATCTGATAGAGTTCCTGCTCGACCGGAAGGTGTCGGGATTCGATCTGACCAGCCCTGAAGGCCAGGCCGAAGCGGTCAATGCCGTTCTGCCCCTTTTGGGCGCCGTCGGCAATGAGATTACGCGGCAGCGGTATACGGAAAAGCTGGCGCGTCGGGTGTCGCTCTCCAATGATGCCATCATCCGCGAACTCAACCTTCAGGTAAAAGGGCGCAAACGGGACCCCATACCGCCGACATTACAATCCAGAGGGTTGCCCTCTATAGAGTGGAAGCTCATCCACCTGGCGCTTCACCATCCCGGCGCAGCCGATCGTATTCGGGAGAGCGTACGGCCGGACGAGTTGGAGGATCGTACGCTTCGCAGGATCTTTCAGTTGGCGGTCATGGGGCCTGAAACGGGCCGCGGCGCGACGCCGCTCGCCACAGTAGAGCCGGAGGCGCAGCGGGTGCTCACACAGTTGCTGGCAACAGATCTGGGGGAGTACGACGGGGAGGAGGCGATCGAGCAGGCCCTCTCCGATTATCTGACGCGCCTCACAATCAGACGCGAGCGCGAGAAGGGCGAGGAGCTCCGTCGACAGATGGACGCGGCCGAACGAGCGGGTGATCATGCGGCCGTTGAGCGCCTGCAGACCCAGTTCCTTGCGCTCAACCGAGATCGAACACGGTCTCATGTCCCGGCTTCACGATAACATTCGGAGCCGGCAAACAGCGAATAGTTGACAGCCGACAGTTGGAGGTAAAGGGAGACAGCATGGCAAAAGCGCACACGCCAAGACGACCGTCCAAAGACGCTCGATGGAGAACGCATAGCCAGACTTCGCGTCCTCTTCGCGTGGTTCCCAAGCGGGCCGCCTTGAGCAAGCAGGATAAGACAGAGGCGGCTCCGGTTGCCTCGCCGGCAAAAGGCGCTCGGGGTAATGCGGGCTCGAAAAACGCCAAGAAGCCGGCCACGATCGTCTCAGCCGATATCAAAGAGGGGATCAAGCCGCTGGTGTCGCTTGGGCGGAAAAAGGGTTACCTGACCTACGATGAGGTCAACAGCTTTCTACCGGAAGAGGTCACCTCCGGCGACCAGATCGATAAGATCCTCAATCTCTTCGACGAGATGGATATCGAGGTTGTTGATGAGGCTGAGCGAGCAAAGGCAACCCGAACGCCCGCGCCTCAGCGGGAGGAAGAGAGCGCCGAAGCGGAGCCCGAGCTGGTTCCGTCATCCGCCGGCCGAACCGATGACCCGGTTCGGATGTATCTGCGGGAGATGGGGAAAACTCCTCTGCTGACCCGCGAGGGAGAGATTCAGATCGCGAAACGGATCGAAGAGGGCCACAAAGAGGTCGCTGAAGCTGTCTGCCAGGCAGGGATCGCGGTTCGGGAGATCACGGAGATCGGGGAGCGGCTGTTGCACGGCAAGGCTCGCATTTTCGAACTGCTCTCGCTCAATGAGTTCGATGACATCTCCGAGCAGAAAGAGCGCGAGTTGCTGGCCGAACACACGCCGCCGCTGGAAGCCCTCCGAGATGAACAGATAAAGATTGATAGCCTTCGGCGCCGGTACCAGCGCGGCGTTGGCCGTCTCAGCGAGCGGTGGCAGCAGAAGATCCTGGATGAGCTGGCGCGCCGGAAGGCCGCGCAGGCCACGCTGATCCGCAAGCTCCATGTGAACCAGCGGGTGATCGACCGCGTGGTGGCCAGGATTCGCAATCTTCTGGAACGGATTGAAGAGGGCGAGCAGGAGCTTCGCGACGTGGCGCGGGCCCACCACATGTCTGCGGAGGATATCAGGGTCATCTCCGGAAACAGCCGGGGCAACACCGCCGCCGTACGAGAAATTCTGCGCCGGACGGGGCTGGACCGGAAGGGACTGGAGGAATGTGAACACGCCGTCGCGGCCATTCAGCGAAAGATCCGGAGGGTCGAAGAAGAGGCCGATGCCTCCGGCAAGGAGTTGCGGTCCTTGCTCCACGCCATTACCACCGGCGAGCGAAAGGCGCACCTGGCGAAAAAGGAGATGGTGGAGGCAAACCTCCGTCTGGTCATCAGCATCGCGAAGAAATACACCAATCGCGGCCTCCAGTTCCTCGATCTGATCCAGGAGGGGAACATCGGCCTGATGCGGGCAGTGGACAAATTTGAATATCAGCGCGGATATAAGTTCAGTACGTACGCTACGTGGTGGGTTCGCCAGGCCATCACACGAGCCATCGCCGACCAGGCCCGCACCATCCGGATCCCCGTACACATGATTGAAACCATCAACAAGTTGACTCGCGCCTCCCGGTATCTGGTGCAGGAATTTGGCAGAGAGCCGACGCCGGAAGAGATCGCCCAAAAGATCGATCTGCCGGTTGATAAGGTCAGGAAAGTGTTGAAGATCGCTCAGGAACCGATCTCCCTGGAAACACCGATCGGAGAAGAAGAGGGATCGCATCTTGGCGACTTCATCGAGGATAAAGGGGTGATCTCCCCGATCGAAGCCGTCATCGGCATGAATCTCAGCGGTCAGACCGAGCAAGTGCTCGAGACGCTGACAGAACGGGAGCAAAAGATCTTGAAGCTCCGTTTCGGACTTGGGGATGGACGGGATCATACCCTCGAGGAGGTAGGCCAACAGTTTGATGTCACTCGCGAGCGGATCAGGCAGATTGAGGCCAAAGCGCTCCGGAAGCTCCGGCATCCCACTCGAAGCAGGAAACTCAAGAGCTTTGTGGAATCCTAAAGCGGCGATCAGCTCAGCGGCCACCGGGCTGATAGCTGACCCCTGATTGCTGCTCTTCTGCGGGGCCCATAGCTCAGTTGGTTAGAGCCCCCGGCTCATAACCGGGTCGTCCCTGGTTCGAGTCCAGGTGGGCCCATCAACACACTTACTGATCACTAACCACTAGTCACTAGACACTGGGGTGCACCGTGCTTCAGGACTTGGAGCAACTCATCCAGCTACAGGGAGTCGACGCCGAAATCGCCCTGCTCGACGGGGCCATCGCCACTATCCCGGGTCAGATCCGCGTCATGGAGCAGCAATTGGTTCAGGCCAAGGCGACCCTTGATGCGGCCAAGGCTGAGGTGGAGCAGCTCCAAAAAACTCGCCGCCAGAAGGAGCGCGATCTGGATGAGGCCGGGAGAGAGCTGAAAAGGCGGCAGGGTCGTCTATTTGAGATTAAGACCAACCAGGAATACACGGCCACTCTGAAGGAGGTCGAGGGGCTGAAGCAAAAGATCTCAACGCTGGAGGAAGAGATTCTCTTCAACCTTGACGACACCGACAGCGCGGTGAAAATCCGTAATCAGGAAGAGGAGAAGGTCCGGATCGCGCAGGCGGAGTTTCTGAGAAATAAGCAACAGCGAGAAGACGAGCTGCGGAAGCTGCAAGACCGGTTGTCGTTATTACGGAAGACCAGGGAACGCCGCTCAGGGAATGTCGAGACATCCTTGCTGCAATTATACCTTCGGTTGCTCAAGAGTCGGGCTGGTCTGGCGGTGGCGAACACCACGGGTCGGTCCTGCGAGGGGTGCCATGTGGCCCTGACACCTCAGTTGTACAACGAGATTCGCCGGAACGAGGCGATTCGCACCTGCGAAGGATGCGGTCGGATCCTCTATTGGAAGGGGTGAGGTGACGGAGGGGCTGCGATTGGTGATTCACATCGACGGCGCGGCGCGCGGCAATCCCGGACCGGCCGGGATCGGCGTGATGCTGGAAACAGGGGACGGGGCGTTGCACCGACCCCTCTGCCGGTACATCGGCAAGGCGACCAACAACGTGGCCGAATACGAAGCACTCCTTTTGGCGTTAAAGGAGGCAACGAAGCTTCAGCCTGCCGTTGTCAAGATTCGATCCGACT
>JAHFDH010000105.1 GCA_023249055.1 Candidatus Methylomirabilota bacterium | reverse complement strand
CCGGCACTTGATCGGTCGTAATCGTTTCGGTAGATTGGAGCAGACCACCAATGACCACAGTCGAGCCGTTCTGAACCATGACGTTGGTCGTGGCCTTCCGCGTGTTGATGGGGAAGACGAATCCAAATGAGCCGGTAATCTTTTCCCCAGGGAAAGAACGCTCCGCCTCGACCTTCATCGCAACCCGACCATCGGGCGTGATGTGGGGCTTCACCTTCAATTTGATAAACGCATCCTGGAACTGAACAACCGTTCTCCCTGAGCTGTCGATCGTGGTATAGGGAACCTGCGTCCCCTGTTTGATCTCGGCTTCTTCATTATCCTGGGTCGCCACCCTCGGCGACGACAGGGTCCTGATCTTCCCCTGATTCTCTGCGACGGAAAGCTGGGCTCCTACGAGGAATCGATTCGCGAGGCTGCCGATCGTCATACCGATCGCGAAAGCCGGCGAGGTCACCGGAAGATTCACAGCAAGCGGCACCGGCCCGAGAAAGGGAACTCCTCCTCCGGTTGCAGGGAACGGATTGCCGGTCGGCGACGTCAGGTTGGGGAACTGAACCGGAAGAGACGTTCCTCCGGATGAGGAGCCACTGCTGGACGAGGACGAACTACTGCTGGACGAGGGGGAGGTGCCGCCGAAAGCCGTCACCCCCGTCGCAGCCCCCGGTCTCGTCGCAACCCCCGTTCCCCCCCATTGAACCCCGAGGCTTTGAGAAAATTGACGGGTGGCCTCGACAATCCTCGCCTCGATCAGAACCTGCGGCGTCGGAATATCGATCTGTTTCAGAAACGCCTCCATCCGCTCTACGGCGTCGGGGAGGTCTTTCACGATGATTCGGCTCGATCGCTCATCGACGACAATGCTTCCATCCTTCGTCTTCAGCGTGGCCAGGTGTGTTTTCAGATCGGCCGCCTTCGCGTAATTAAACGGCAGTAACTTCGTCACAAAAGGATCTTTCGGTGGCGCATCGAGTTCACTCGCGACCGCGGCCATCTTAAGGCAGGCAGATTGAACATCATTCACGATGACGGTATTTGTCCGCTCGTCCAGTTCAATGCTCCCTCGTCGTGTCTTCAGCCGCTCCAGATGCTTTTTCACGTCAGCAGCTTTCGTATACGCTAAATGAATCACCCTCGTACACGCGGGCTCATCAGCGTAACGCCGCTCTTCTTCTTCAGCCCTCCTTCTCGCCTCCTCGACCTTCTGCCGCCTTTCCTCCAGGTATAGGTTGTGTGACGCCACCCGCTCAATATCTTTGACCCGATCTTCCTTGCTCTTTTGGATCTCGGCCCTTGAGCCCACATACAGGATATTGCCATCCTGCTCGTAGCTGAGGCCCTTGGCCCTCAGGATCACATCCAGCGCTTGACGCCACTCGACATCCTTTAGGTGCACCGTAACATCGCGGTCCTTCCGATCTTTAAGACCATGCGCAACAACAATGTTGAGACGGCTTACCTCAGAGATAAGGCGCAGCAGATCGTCGAGATCCGCCCCTTTGAAATCCAACGACAACCGCTTATTGACGGTAGCGACGTTTGGCGCCGCGGGCACCGCCGCGATCGGTTGTTCGGCAGCAGCCGAAGGCGACGGTTGCGCCTCCTTCCGCGCCTTCTGTTTTGATCCGACGGTGGCGGTACGGCTGGGACGTTTGGCTGCTGACGGGGCAGCAGGCTTCTGAGGAGTCTGCGGTGCTGACGGTAGCGTTTCCTCTCTCACGACATGGGGCATAAAAGATAGCGGCTGCGCAGCCGCTGATCCGACAGGACCCACTACAGGCGTCACCGCCACAGGTGGTTCGGCGGCGCTCACCACTGGCTGCGCGGCCTGCTCCGGTTGTGCCGGTGCTTGCGCGACCGGCGCTTGCCCTGAAAGCTCAGGACTGACCAGAATCTGTAAGCCGTTACGGGTTAACTCTACGCGATACGGCTGCAGGTGATTAAGATCAAACTTCAGACGAAGGACCGGTTGAGGAGATTGCTGGAGTTGCATCGCCTCGATCCGCAAGACAGGAGAGTCGGATGGCAGAACGACCGGCTGGGTGATGGCATCTCGGGCGTGGGGAAGATCGATAACGAGGCGAGGGGGGTCGTGCTCCGCGAACGATGTATAATCGACCAGCGCCCCATCCGACATGACAACGATGGACGCCTCACCGGGTCCCTTTGCTCGAACCTGTACATCGGTCACATCGATGACTCGCGCCGCAGAAGAGACGGCCGGCGGAGACGGACGGCCTGAAGACTCCGGCAGCACCTTACCCGTCGGCACCCCGGAGGTCGCACAGGACGCGGAAAAGAGGAGGAGAACCGCGCCGGCGAGCCAGCGCTTGCGTGCTGCGTTGTTGCCTCTGGTTATCTTCATCTCGATTCTACCGGCATTTCTTTTTGCACGTAGCGGGTGAGCAACTTGCCTTCCGAATTCTTCGTTTGCACCTCAAACATCACACTATCCTTGGTGATCTTGACTACTTTGGCCGAATCAACCACGTCGTTCTCCCGGATAACGTATCCCATGCTTGGCGATGAATCCGATTCCACTAATGCATAGTAGGAGTGAGCTTCCCGGATAATACCCGTCAGCTTGAGATGTACCGTCGGAGGCTTTTCTGTCATCACCATCCGAGACGGCCGAAACGGATCGCGACGCCCCTTGGACTGGTACGTCGCCGGACTGCGCCTCTCCTCCTGAGGTGCGGCGGCAACGGGACGCATCGGCTGCGGCAGACTCTGAGTAGGGGCGGGCGCGGGCAGCGTCGTATCCCTACCGCAGCCCAAGACGCTCACAAGGATCACGACGCCCACAATGCCGACGGCCTTTCGGCGCAGGCGCTTATTTTGCCGCGCTCGCAGCACCGCCACTCTTCACCCCAGACGTACCACCTGTGTAGGAGTAGGTCACCACCCCAAACTCGGCCTGGATGGTGTTTCCGGCCCTCTGTCCTTTCGTCGCCTGGCGCATGGTCAGGTCGGCGACGTTGACAATCCGTTCTAATCGACCAAGCCGCTCAAAAAATAGTCCGAGGTTGTGGTATGTCCCCATCACCTTCAATTGTACCGGGATCTCAGTATAGAACTCCTTCGCCGTCGGGGTCCCAGGCTTAAACAAGGTAACGTCCAGATCCGCCTCCTGGCCGAGGCCGGCAACCCGTTTCAGCAACGATGGAATCTCCCTGTCAGTCGGAAGCTGCTGGACTGTACGTTGAAGCTCGGCCTCCAGCAACTTGAGCTCCTGTTCCAAGCGAGGTTTTTGGCCGGCAATCTGTCTGGTCTGCTCAGCCTGCGTCTTCAACCGAAGCAACTCCGCTTGAACCTCACTCTGTGCAGCCCATTCCGATCTGAGGAAGAATTGCCAGTAGACGATGACCGCCAGGATACCGAAGATCACGCCAAGCGCAACCTTTTGAACCGGCGGAAGATTGGCAGTGTGAGCCGACAGATCAATGGAAGGCAGCATCGTACTCCTTCCGTCTATCCCGACAAGATGACAAGAATCTCGAATCGTTCGACCGGCTTGGCTTCATACAACTCAAGTTCCGAAAAGTTCAACTCAACACTATTGATAATCGGTTTGAGTCGTTGTAGCGCCAACATCAATTCGGCGACCACAAAGTGTGAGGAGGCATACCCCTCGATCACGAGCTTACCAGAGACCTTACGGACTCCGGTCAGCCACCCCCCTTCAGGTAAAGCCTGGCTGATGCCGTCAAGCAGACGGACCGGACTATCTTGGTTCGCGGCCAACCGCTGCACAACCGCAAGACGCTCTTGAAGCTGTTTCTTGTCGCGAGTATACTGTTCGACTACTCGGACAATCTGTTGGTTCCTGGTGATCTCATCCTTTGTCGCCACGAGATCCGCCCGGAGCTGTGTGACCTCCCACCGCACAAACAGCCAGTACCCCCACATCCCGCCGACAGCCAGAATCACCAGAGTAAGTATCGCTGCCCAAGGGACGTTGGCTTGACCCCTTTTTCCACGCTTCTCCCGAGGCAGAAGGTTGATCCTGATCATCCGGCGTCATCCTCCGATTCGCGAAGGGCCAATCCCACCGCAACGGTCATCTGGGGCGCGATTCCGGTCAGGTATGTGGTGTCGAACTTCTTTGCGTCAGCCACAATATGTTGGAAAGGATTGGCGACCTCAACGGGCAGCTCAAGCGCATGTGAGAGGTACGGAGCCAGACCTGACAACAGAGCGCACCCACCGCTTAATACCATCCGGTGGATCGTATCGCGTTGACTCGTCGAGTAATAAAAATCAAAGGAGCGTCGTATCTCTCCGGCCAACTCGCTGTTCGCCATCTCGATCACAGCCTCGGCTTCGACGACGCTATGGCCATCGACCGGCTCCCCTTTCTTTAACGCCTCGGCTTGTTCAAAACTTACCCCTATACTTCTCTGAAGCGACTCGGTGTGGCGGTTACCCCCCAACGGACTATCCCTGGTAAAGTCTGAGATGCCGTCGTATAGAATATTGATGTTGGTAACGGCCGCTCCGACATTGACCAGGGCAATGATCTCGCCCGGTTGAGGCCGCTGAGGCATCGTGAAGGCGTTCTCGATGGCGAAGGAGTCCACGTCAACCACCGCAGCATTCAGTCCGGCCGCGGAAATGACAGCGAGATACTCGTTGAGCGTATCCTTTTTCACAGCAACCAGGAGCACATCCATCTCCTGCTCGCCTGGCTCGGCCTGTCGCAGGATCTGAAAGTCGAGATTGACATCCTCGATAGAGTAGGGAATGTGGCGCTCCGCTTCCCATACGATCCCTTCGCGAAACTCCGCCGTCTTCATCGTGGGAACCTTAATCTTTTTAATGATCACCGAATGCCCCGACACAGAAAAGGCGACGTCTTTCAGGGCAATGCCATTTTTGTCAAACAGTTGCCGAATTGCAGCACTGACGGCTGCGGCGTCCATAATGATTCCATCCACGATCGTTTCTGGATGGATAGGGACGATGCCCAGTTCGGCTATTTTATAGGAACTCCGCAATCGCTGAAGATGTACGGCTTTAATAGAGCTGGTCCCGATATCCAGTCCAACCAGCTCCTTTTGACGCCTCATCCATGACAACATCATTGTTCCATGCGTTCAACCATGATTCCTTGTTGGCGGTTACTCCCACTGAGCTTGTACGACGTTGCACTAGACTTGTCAAGTGAAATACATCATGCAGCAACCTGAAAAAACGGCAACGTGGCGACTTCTTCACACGATCACCACTCAGCTTCCACGTCAACCTGTCAGGGTTCATATCCGCTCTCCAAAACGGCAATCGATAGTACAGATATACAAGAGAAGAATGTTCGAGATGATGGTAAGAAAATGAGCGAAAAGGCGGGGGTAGGGTTCAGAAGAGCGGGCTGCCGGCTATCAGTGGATGGCTGCTTACTTCCTGGTCGCGGCTTTCAGCGACGCGACGAACTCACCGGCGCGTTTTAACTGATCCGGCTGTCCGACCGTCTGTTCCAACAGCGAGACAATGGCACTTCCGACGATCACGCCATCGGCCGTCATCGGCACCATGCGCACCTGCTCCGGTGTTGAGATGCCAAACCCCACCGCAAGCGGCAGGTCGGTTTCAGTTCTGATCATCCGAAGGCTGGCATCAAGATCGTCGCTGAGTCTGGACCGAATCCCCGTCACGCCCCGTAGGGAGACATAATAGATAAAGCCCTTCGAGGCGGCAGCGATTGTCCGCACCCGCTCGGGTCGACTGGTCGGGGCGATCAGGAAGACCGTGTGCAGATTGTGAGCGGCCGCGGCCTCGATTAATTCGGCAGCCTCCTCAGGCGGCAGATCCGGAACGATCAGTCCATCGACACCCGCCGTTGCGGCCTCCTTGGCAAATCGTGTAAACCCGAAGTGGAAGATCGGATTGACATAGCTCATCAATAACAGCGGCAGGCGACATTGCTGCGTCCGAAGATCGCTGACCATCTCGAGGATCCCCGCAAGTGTGGTACCAGAGGCCAGCGCCCGCTGGGACGCCCGTTGAATAGTCGCACCATCGGCCAGAGGGTCCGAGAACGGCACGCCGATCTCTATCAGATCGGCTCCTTGCTTTTCAAACTCCAGAATTAGCGACCGAGTCGTCGAGAGATCGGGATCGCCGGCAGTCAGATACGGCATCAGGGCCCGCTCTCCTGATTCCCTAAGCTGTCTGAAACGCGCATCGATTCGGTTCATAGTCATCACTGGCGAGGGGTTGGAGGTTGGGGGTTCAACAGATCGGCGACCACCTCGACATCTTTGTCGCCTCGGCCCGAGAGGTTCACCACTACAATTTGATCCTTACTCAGTGCCGGCGCCAGCTTTTTCACATAAGCGATGGCATGCGCGCTCTCCAGCGCCGGAATCAATCCCTCGAGCCGGCTCAGAAGTTGAAACCCCTCCAACGCCTCCGCGTCGGTAGCCGACACGAAATCGATCCGCCCCCGATCTCGGTAGAAACTGTGTTCGGGGCCGACGCTCGGATAATCGAGACCCGCCGAGACCGAATGCGTCGTCTGGATCTGGCCATCGCGATCTTGCAGGACAAAACTCATCGTACCGTGCAGGACACCCAACTCGCCCGACGCGAAACGCGCGGCGTGGCGACCGCTATGAATGCCGAGGCCGCCCGCCTCTACTCCGATCATTCGCACAGCAGGCTCACGAAGAAAGTCATAGAACAGACCGATCGAGTTGCTGCCTCCGCCGACGCAGGCGACCAGGCAATCCGGCAGCCGTCCCTCCAGTTCCAGGATCTGCGCTCTGGTCTCCCGACCGATAATCGATTGAAAGTCCCGCACCATCATCGGGTACGGGTGGGCACCCAGAACCGAGCCGAGCACATAATGGGTCGTCTCGACGTTGGTGACCCAGTCGCGCATCGCCTCGTTGATCGCGTCCTTCAGCGTCCGGCTGCCCGACTCAACCGGCGTAACCTTGGCGCCCAGCAGCCGCATCCGAACGACGTTCAAGGACTGCCGCCGCATATCCTCGGTACCCATATAGACTTCACAGGTCAAACCGAACCTGGCGGCCACCGTCGCGGTCGCGACCCCATGCTGTCCGGCGCCGGTCTCGGCGATGACCCGGGACTTCCCCATGCGGCGAGCGAGCAGGATCTGGCCAAGGGTATTATTGATCTTGTGGGCTCCGGTATGGCACAGATCCTCGCGTTTCAGATAGATCCGCGCCCCGCCCAGATAGTCGGTCAGCCGTTGCGCAAAATAGAGCGGCGTCGGACGTCCCACGTAATGCCGGAGATAGCTCTGGAGCTCTGATACGAACTGTGGATCGGCCTTCGCCTGCAGATA
>JAHFDH010000104.1 GCA_023249055.1 Candidatus Methylomirabilota bacterium | reverse complement strand
ACGCGGAAGTTGACGCCGTGATTCTTCTGGCGAGTATAGGTCGAATGACCGGCCCGGTGCAGGTGCAGGAGCATATCGTTCTTCCGTGCCCACTTGGATATCGACTGGATCGCGGTGTAGCCGATGACCAGATCGATCATAATGACCACGCTGCCCAACTCCTTGGCGAATTCCGCGCGCTCGTACATGTCCTCCATGGTGGCGGCACTGATATTGAGGTAATGCCCCTTCACCTCGCCGGTGGCGGCCGAGGCGCGGTTCACCCCTTCCATTGAAAAGAGGAAGCGGTCGCGCCAGTGCATAAACGCCTGCGAGTTGATGTTCTCGTCATCCTTGGTGAAGTCGAGGCCGCCTTTGAGCGCCTCATACACGACGCGGCCGTAATTCTTTCCGGACAGTCCCAGCTTCGGCTTGATCGTAGCGCCCAGCAGCGGGCGGCCGAACTTATCCAGACGCTCGCGTTCCACCACAATCCCGGTGGGCGGACCCTGAAAGGTCTTCAGGTAGGCCACAGGGAACCGCATGTCTTCCAGGCGCAGCGCCTTCAACGGCTTGAAGCCGAAGACGTTGCCAATGATGGAGGCGCTCACGTTGACGATGGAGCCCTCCTCAAACAGGTCCAGATCGTACGCGATGTACGCGAAATACTGGCCTGGGCTCCCAGGCACCGGATCGACTCTGTACGCCTTACCGCGATAAGCATCGTGATCGGTGAGACGGTCGGTCCATACCACTGTCCAGGTAGCAGTGGACGACTCTCCCGCTACGGCCGCGGCCGCCTCATCCGGATCGACGCCTTCCTGGGGGGTGATGCGGAACACTGCGAGCACGTCGGTATCCTTCGGGACGTATTCCGGCCGCCAATACCCCATCTGCTTGTAAGGGACCACACCACCCGATTTATACCGGTCTTTAGGGTCCTTGCTGGTTCCTGCCTTTGCTGCTCCTGCCATCGTTTCCTCCCTTCAGTCTACGTGCTTACTCTGTTCTACCGTTCTGTTGCCTCGTTCCTCTGGAACTCCTGGACGATTTGCCTCCAGCCTGCATTCCTTGGTGAGCCTGATCAGACTCAGACCGATCCTATACGTAGCCTTACCTTGCCTCTCCTCAATCATAATGTCAAATAGGAAATTTTTGAGTCTGTCATAAAGTTTGGTTTATGGTTCGCTATGACGCTTCATCAGCCATTCGCGTTTATCGCCGCTGTACGCCAACGAAGCCCATACTATCTATGGTCTTCATCTGTTTGTATGTCGAACGCGATAGGCAAGTAGATGAGGCAATGACTGATCATGGCAAGCGTTGACAACCTTTCCCGAAGGCGAGAGAATCGCCGCAAGCTTGAGAGTCCGTACGCGCATGATGAGCCCGCGAATACCCCGTCGCTTCGCATTGGAGTGTCGCTTCGGTCTCCCGGTTTGTGCGTAAGCGAGGAGTGACAATCATGGAGTCCTCCCGACTCAACCGAATTGCCAACTTCATCGGGGGCGGAGGCCGGTGATCCCCGGGCCGAGAACTTAAGATCAGGATTCCATTATCCTTGCATTTCTGGTATCATGCCTCCATGATTACAGGGAACATCCCCCGCTGGCTGGCGACCGAACTGCACCGGCGCCTCGACGACGTACCTGCTGTGGTACTCCTCGGGCCACGCCAGGCCGGCAAGACGACGCTGGCACTTGCGGAGGGGGAAGTTCGCGGCGCGCTGTACCTCGACCTCGAATCGGAGCGCGATCGGGCCAAGCTGAGCGAGCCCGAGCTCTACTTGGCCGGGCAGATCGGGAGACTGGTGATCCTCGACGAGGTGCATCGGACGCCCGGCCTTTTTCCGGTGCTGCGCGGCCTGATCGACCGCGCCCGCCGGACCGGCCGCCGCAGCGGGCTCTACCTGCTGCTGGGTTCTGCCTCGCTTGACCTGCTGAAACAGTCTGGCGAGACCCTGGCGGGGCGCGTCAGCTACCTGGAGTTGACACCGTTCTCGGTTCTGGAGGTGGCGGATGTCCCGACCTACGAACGCCTCTGGCTGCGCGGCGGCTTTCCCGACAGCTTCCTCGCCCCGAGCGACGCGCAGAGCCGGCGCTGGCGCGAGGATTTCCTCCGCAGTTACCTGGAGCGCGATATCCCGCAGTTCGGTCCGCGGGTTGCCGCCGAGACCCTGCGCCGCTTCTGGGCGATGCTGGCACACCACCACGGCAGCTTGCTCAACGTGGCGCAACTGGCGCGTAACGTCGGTGTCGACGCCAAGACGGCCGCGGGCTACATCGACCTGCTGGTTGACCTCTTGCTGGTGCGGCGGCTACCCGCCTGGCACGCCAACCTGGGCAAACGACTGGTCAAATCTCCCAAGGTCTACGTACGCGACAGTGGCGTATTGCATGCGCTGGTGACGATCGACGATCGAGAGGCGCTGCTCGGCCACCCGCTGGCCGGGGCCAGTTGGGAGGGGTTCGTAATCGAGAACCTGCTCGCCGCCGCCCCGCCCGGCGTAACGGGACACTTCTATCGGACCGGCGGGGGCGCCGAGATCGACCTCTTGCTGGCCTGGCCAGACGGCCGCCTGTGGGCCGTCGAGATCAAGCGCAGTCTCACGCCCCGGCCCGAACGCGGCTTTTACGCGGCCTGCGCCGATCTCGACCCCGCGCGCCGCTTTGTCGTCTACCCGGGCGACGAAACCTACCCGATCGGCGGCGACACGTCGGCGATCCCTCTGGAAGCACTGGCGCGGCAATTGGCGGAGCGAACGGCATGATCGCGGGTATCGTGAATGCGCACCGTGAAGCGGCATGTCGTGCCAACCAAAGGGGCGAGGAGTCTGTTTTGCTGGTCCTCGCCACACCCAAAGGGTACCCGGAGAGAGGGGGCTTGTGCTGCGAGCTTCTTGGGGTCTGAAGCGTGCCTTGACATCTCAGCAGCCGGCATAGTATAAGCACATCACAATACGATCGGGTTACATTGATCCGATCAGCGAAACCAGAACTTGGAGTAGCCCTTCGATGAATCTAGAATCGTGTCTTCATAATCAACCGTTGTCCTCAGATGCCCCCGGTGCGTCGGGGGCTCAACCGTCGATGGCGACCATGGCCCTCGAGTTCATCAAGGACGGCGATGTGGTCGGTCTGGGCACCGGACGGGCCGCGACTGCCTTCGTTCGCGCTCTGGGTGACGCTGTCAAGGCCGGTCTCCGGGTCACGGCCGTCTCGACGTCGCAGGTAACCGCCGCGTTGGCGGCACAGCTTGGGATACCGCTGGCGACGCTCGAGGAGGTCTCCAGTATCGATGTCACATTTGACGGCGCGGATGAGGTTGATCCCCGGCTCGATCTGATCAAGGGGTACGGCGGCGCCCTGATTCGGGAAAAGATTGTGGCCGCCTCATCGCGACGGCTGGTCATCCTGGTTGGGGCCGAAAAGCTGGTGCCGGTCCTGGGGAGCCGTGGCATCCTGCCCGTAGAGATCGTGCCGTTCGGACTGTCTCTCTGTCGGCGTCGCCTCACGGAACTCGGATGTCGACCGGCGATCCGCGAGCATGACAGGCGGCCGTTCGTGACCGACAACGGCAATCAGATTCTCGACTGCAGCATCTCGCCGCTCCCTGATCCGGCTGCGTTCGAGCAGGCGATCCTCGGAATCCCCGGAGTGGTCGGCACGGGGCTCTTCATCGGTATGGCCGACACAATCCTGGTGCAGGATGGCGATGCGGTCCACGTACAACACCGGGGAGACCGATGATGGGAGGTTCGATGGTGAGCAAAGGCGTGACCCTGACCCGTCATCTTCTGGACGACCGATCACCGCTGGAGGGCGATCTTGGCGCGCTCCTCATCAAGATCGGCGCCGCCTCGAAACTGCTGTCGCGGGAGGTGAACCGGGCGGCGCTACACGGCCGATTGGGATATACCGGAGAGGTCAACGTGCAGGGCGAGCAGATCGCCCAGCTTGATCTCTGGTCGAACGAGGTGCTCCTCGACGCGCTGAAGGAGACCGGTCTTGTTTGTACGATGGTCTCAGAGGAGATGGAGACGCCGCTGCACGTCGACCGCAACTGCCTTCCCGGGAGCTATGTGGTCTGTTTCGACCCGGTCGACGGTTCGTCGAATATCGACATCAACGGCACCGTGGGGACCATCTTTTCGGTGCGGCACCGGCGCGGCCATGGGCGGGAGCATGTTGCGACCGACGTCGTACAGAAGGGCACAGAGCAGGTGGCGGCCGGCTATGTGATGTACGGTCCCAGCACAATGTTTGTCTATGCCGCGGGCCACGCCGTACACGGTTTCACATGGGATCATACGGTGGACGATTACCTGCTGACACACGCCGACATTCGGATTCCGCAACGGGGCAAGACGTATAGCGTGAACTGTGGGAACTACCACCGCTGGGCGGAGCCGACCCGCCGGGCCGTCGATTATCTGAGCGCGCCGGACAAAGCGACAGGCCGCCCGTATTCGCTCCGCTATGTCGGGTCGATGGTGGCCGACATGCACCGCACGCTGCTCGAGGGCGGAATTTTTATGTATCCGGGTGAAGCCGGCGGAGGTAAGAATGTCAACGGGAAGCTCCGACTCCTCTATGAGGTGGCGCCGATGGCCTATATTGTGGAGCAGGCCGGGGGACGGGCCAGTACCGGTGTTGAGCGGATCCTGGATATCGAGCCGTCGGGATGTCACCAGCGCGTGCCGATCATCATCGGCAGTCCTGATGACGTCGCGGTCGTCGAGGAATTTTACCAGGGGAAGCGTTAATAAGGGGAGCACTCAATAGATTGCACGCTTGCACAACATCTCAAGTAATCTCCCCCTTTGGAAAAGGGGGATTGAGGGGGATTTCCTGATCATTCAAATCCCCCCGTACCCCCCTTTGCGAAAGGGGGGTGCAAGGTATTTTATGCAAGGAGACGATGCGCATGAGCACACGTACCCGTGAAATACTTGGTTGGTACAGTGCCGACAATCCGGGAACGCTGACGAACCTGGCCCGTCTGCTGAACCATGGCTACCTCGGCGGCACGGGCCGGCTGGTGATCCTGCCGGTCGATCAGGGGTTTGAACACGGTCCGGCGCGAAGCTTTGCCGTCAACCCTCCCGCCTACCACCCGCATTACCACTTTGAGCTGGCGATCGAGGCGCGTTGCAATGCCTACGCGGCGCCGCTGGGCTTCCTGGAGGCCGGCGCGGCCGACTTTGCCGGCCAGATCCCCCTGATCCTGAAGCTCAACAACCACGACATGCTGCACGACGAGAAGGACCCGCTTTCGGCAGTCACGGCCGGCGTGAAAGACGCGCTGCGCCTCGGCTGTGTCGGCGTGGGCTTCACGATCTACCCAGGCTCGGCTCATTGCGCTACGATGTACCAGCAGTTCCGCGAGATTGCGGCTGAGGCCAAGGCGTCCGGCCTGATCGCGGTCTGCTGGTCGTACCCGCGTGGCTCCGGCCTGAGCAAGGAGGGCGAGACGGCGATCGACGTGGTGGCCTACGCGGCCCAGATCGCGGCGCAGCTTGGTGCGCACCTGATCAAGGTGAAGCTACCCACGGCGCACATCGAGCAGCCGGAGGCCAAGAAGGTCTACGAGAAGACCAAGGTGCCGATCGGGACGCTTGCGGATCGCGTCCGGCATGTGGTGCAGAGCGCCTTCGATGGGCGACGGATTGTGATCTTTTCCGGCGGGGCGGCCAAGGAGGACGACAACGCAGTCCTGGATGAGATCCGGGCCATCCGCGATGGAGGTGGGTTCGGCACCATCATCGGCCGCAACTCGTTCCAGCGCCCCCGCGCCGCCGCCATCGACCTGCTCACCAAGATCATGAAGATCTACTCGGGGGAGATGTCATAGGCGCTGCGACGGCCCTCAGTACAGGGTTCGGCAATCGACCGTACTAGGCTCAAGGAAGACGCTGACGCCATTTGTCAGGATCGCGAGAGGTGTGAAATATGCCGTAGACGGTCACCGTACCTTCTACGTACTCATAGAACACCGCATACGGAAAGCGGCGCACCAACCCTCGGCGATAGCTCTCGTGGACGACGGCATGCATCTCCGGCGTACGGCGGATTGCTTCAAGGCACACATCGACACAGCCCAAGAATTCTTCCCCTAAGCCGATTCGTCGACCCTCGTACCAGGCGTACGCTTCCGCAGTGTCTTGCTCGGCCTCCGGCGCAACGATGAAATCAGCGGCCATAGCGGCTTCGAACTCGCTGTTTGACTTCTTCCCACGCGAGTCCAGAAGCGGGGTGTTGTCTCAGGTTAGCTTTTCTCCGGGCCAGTTCTTTTTTTTGCCAGTCATGAACTGGCACCACTTCGGAAGTGGCGGCAAGGTCATCCCATAAATCTTCCACCAGTTGGAGCTTTTCTGACGGAGTCAGGTCAAAGATTGAGCCAGTGCTTGGGTTCACCTGAAAACCTCCTCTGATGCTGGCCACTCATAATGAATCATCCTCTTGCCGCACCTAGAGTAACCCACGGCGGGCAAGCGCGGATGCGCGAGCGTGCTCGCTGGACGACCGTCCGCTGCAGCGTGATGGCGTGGCGCGAAGCGTCCGCGCCATCTATGGAGTATACTGCCACTAGGCCTGCAGTATATCACTCGAAAACCTTCGATGTCCAAAAACACATGTCGATGTTGTAGTCATGACTCACCACTCCCGCTTAGTGCTCCAGGCCACGCGACGGGCGGTGGACGTGTCATTAGTATGCGGCATAGGACGTCTGAGGGGGGGGAGGTGCGACACGCGGTCCGGGATGAGATCCGGGCCATCCGCAATGGGGACGGGTTCGGCACGATCATCGGCCGCAACTCGTTCCAGCGCCCCCGCGCCGCCGCCATCGACCTGCTCACCAAGATCATGAAGATCTACTCCGGCGAGATGCAGTAGGCGCGGGGATGGCGCGCTACGTGGGGCTACGCACCGCTTCTTGCTGAATCGCCTTCGACCCCACAACAACCCCGTCGCAATCTCTCCCTCCTTCATCCCGCGCACTCTCTGGCACGCGCACATCGCCATCGTACGGGCCTCGTTTCACCGTCCCCGCGCACTCCCCCAAATACAGAAAACGGCTACATGAGTCAAGAGTAGACTTGACCCCTTGCCGACCGGACATCTTCACCGGCAAGCAAGTGATGGCTTGCAGGGCACACCAGCGCCTTGTCAGCTATCAGTTTCATCGCGTAACGGCCCGTATGCGTTCGGCCCTTTTCTCCAGTTCCAATGCCTGCGCATCTCGTTTCGTGGCCCGATACAGGACCACCAAGTTCTCCAGGCTCGTGGCCACATCGGGATGGTCCGGACCGAGGGCCTTCTCCCGAATCGCCAGCGAGCGCTT
>JAHFDH010000103.1 GCA_023249055.1 Candidatus Methylomirabilota bacterium | reverse complement strand
CGATCGGCGAGATCCTCCGCAGGGCCCGCTACTACGCGGCCTGCGGCGCGGACGTTATCGACGTCGGCTGTACCCCTGGGCAACCGGCCGCCAACGTCGGGGAGATCGTCTCAGCGCTTCGGTCCGAGGGGTTCCGGGTCAGCATCGACAGTTTCGATCCGCAGGAGATCCTCGCCGCCGATAAGGCCGGAGCTGAGTTTCTGCTGAGTGTGAATGCTCAGAACCTGCACCTGGCGGCGGATATCGCGTGTACCCCGGTGATCATCCCTGATTTCGGCAAGGGACTGGATTCCCTGGCGGCGAATGTCGAGGCCGTGGAACGCCTGGGCGGCGGACGATACCTCATCGACCCGATTCTCGCGCCGATCGGATTCGGGTTCGCCGAATCGCTCGCTCGCTACGCTGAGGTGCGGCGCCGCTTCCCGCAGGCGGATATCCTCATGGGGGTGGGGAACGTCACCGAGCTGACCGATGCCGACAGCATCGGGATCAATGCGCTCCTTACAGGGGTGATGTCGGAGCTGCAGATCCGATATGCGCTCACCACCGAGGTGGCCTCGTGGGCCAGAGGTTCCGTTCGCGAGCTGGACCTGGCCCGGCGGCTGATGCATTACGCCCGGCGGCGGGGGGTACTGCCAAAAGAGATCGACGACGGTCTGCTCACGATTAAGGACCGGCGGATCGATTGCCCATCCGAGGCGGAGCTGAGAGAGATGCAGCGGATGGTAACGGACCCCAACTTCCGCATCTTTGCCGACCGGGAGGCCATCTACGTATTCAACCGCGATCTCTTCATCAAGGAGACCGACATCCGCCGGATCTTCAACCAGCTCACGGCGCACCTGGGCCAGGAGCCGATCGGCCACGCCTTTTACCTGGGGCGTGAACTGATGAAGGCAAGGCTCGCGATGCTGCTTGGGAAGAAATATATTCAGGAAGACGAGCTGAAATGGGGGTATCTTGACCATGGCCTTCCTGGATGAGATGCAGGTGCGCAGTGCCTAACCCTTACACCCTACACCCCATACCCTATACCCTTCCTTTGCGTAGGCCATGATTATTGAGAGCATCGTTACGACGCTGAATGAGGCGGGAGAGGCGAACTTCGCGCCGATGGGGGTCACTATCGGCGAAGGGGAGGTCCTGATCCGCCCCTATACAGATTCGGCCACCTATCGCAATCTTGTCGCCACCGGCGCCGCTGTCGTCAATCTGACCGACAACTGCCGCCTGTTCGCCGAAAGCGCCGTCTCCAACCCGCAGTTTCCGACCGTTCCGGCCGAGCTGGTCACGGGCCGTGTCCTGGCAGACGCCTGCTCGTATTATGAGTGTTTGGTCATGCGCGCCGATACCGCGGCTGCACGCGCCACCTTCCGCTGCAAGATCGTCAAGAAGGGGGTCCTGCGGGACTTTATCGGGTTCAACCGGGCAAAGAACGCGATCATTGAGGCAGCGATCCTCGCCACCCGTGTCCGGTTGCTTGGAGTGGAGGCGATTCTTCAGGAGTATCGCCGTCTGTTCGAGATTGTGCAGAAAACCGGCGGGGAACAGGAAGCCTGGGCAATGGCATACCTTCAGGACTACGTGGAGCGGCAGCCTCGATGAGGGTGACGGTGAAGGCCCATGCCAGGCTTCACTTCGGATTTATCGACCCGGATGGTTCATCGGGTCGGAAGTTTGGGAGCATCGGGCTGGCGATCGACACACCCGCGCTGATGATCGAGGCAACGCCGGCAGATGGTCTCTCGGTCACAGGGAAAGAACGGGGCCGAGTCCTCGCGCTGGCACGCCGGTTCCTCCGCCACTACAACCTCCGCCAGGGGGCGCACATCGCCGTCAAGACCACGATCCCGGCTCATGCCGGCCTGGGCTCTGGGACACAACTGGCCTTGAGCGTCGCCGCCGCCCTGGCTCGCCTGTTCTCTATACAGGCCGATGTTCGGGATCTGGCAGCCGTGATGGGCCGAGGCGGTCGATCAGGGATCGGGATCGCCGCCTTCGAGCGGGGCGGTTTCATCGTGGACGCCGGACGAAAAACAGCATCGAGTGGTGAGTGTCGAGTGTCGAGTAGGTTGAAACAGCGTGGAGCGTGGAGCGTGGAGCGTACCCCTCCGACGATTGTTCGTTATGCCTTTCCGAAGGAGTGGACCTTTGTCGTGGCGATCCCGCGCGTCGCGCACGGGCTTGCCGGAACTGCGGAGATCAACGCATTTCACAGGCTCGGTGGCCGTTCCGCTGGCGCTGCCGGGCGGCTCAGCCGAATTCTCCTCATGCAGATGCTCCCGTCGGTGCTTGAAGGCGATCCGGTCGTGTTCGGCGAGTCGCTGACGACGATTCAGCGGATTGTTGGGGCATGGTTCCGCCCCGCGCAAGGCGGGACTTTTGCGACCGCGCAGGGGGCGGCGTTGATCAAGGCGATGTCGCGAGCCGGGGCGTTAGGGGTCGGGCAAAGTTCCTGGGGACCGGCGGTCTACGGTCTGGCGAAGGATCGAGAGATGGCCGGATCGATCATGGTCAAGCTGGGAGAGGTCGTGCCCGCACAGATTGAGGCTGACATCTTTCCGGCAAGGGCCTTCAACCATGGAGCAGCAATCAGCCTTTCGTCTCTGTAGCCTGCCTTTCAGGCCAGGCGCACACCTTCAGAACGTTGTCGCATCGTCGTCTACAAGGATCTATAGCACTCTCATGGAGTCTTGACAATCTCGCCAGGCCCATGTACGCTTCGGGCGGCACCGATTGTCATTGATGCCAGCGTGTGTCTCAACAGGGCGGTCCGCAACGCGCAGGACAACTCGAACGGACCGGATTGATCGGCTGGTTATGCCACAACACTGTTCAGACACATTCGCACGATCGCGTCATCGAGATCAGAAGCCCTCAGGCTCAGCCGGAGACCTTCATCTGCGCCTCTTAGTACGTGCCTCTACACATTTCACCGGAAATAGCCGCGTGTGTTCCGAGTAAGGGTGTAACTCCATGTCGCCAGTTCCTCCGCCTGCGACCGGCCACAAGGCGCCTCCGGGCGTCTGGCTGGGTCTGGCCTTTGCCGTCTGCATCGACACCGTTGTTCAGCTTGTCTGGTCAAAGGCCGCCACTGACGCGCTGGGCGAAGACACACTGGGCACGTTTATGGGTATGTTCACTCATCCCTTATTGTATGTGATGCTCGGAATGTACGCCATGCAGTTCGTCAACTGGATGATCGTGCTGTCCAAGGCCGATCTCAGTTTTGCCCAGCCGATCACCGCGTGCAGCTACGTCCTGACGGCGGCGGGATCGGCCTATTTCCTGGCCGATCGCGTCACCCCGCTGCGTATGGCCGGCATTGCGCTCATCCTGGTCGGGGTGTGGCTCATCAGCGGAACCAAGCACCATACCGGCGCCCCCTCGATGGTCCATCCGGTGACCGATTCGCTGGACGAGTCGCCATGACCGAGCGAATGATCGGCATCCTGTTGGTGCTCGTCGCTGTCGCCTGCGAGGCCGTCGGGCAGCTTTGCTTCAAGCGGGCCGCCAACCACGCCCGCGGCAGCACCAGGCTGTCGGCGGTTCGCAAGGCGTTTGCCAAGAGCGAGTGGATCGGGGCCGGGGCCGGGTGCTTCGGCATCGAATGGGGGTTCTGGACGATCGCCCTCACCCTGCTGCCGGTCAGCATAGCTCAGCCGATGGCCAGCGTCGAACTGGTCGTCATCACGCTGCTTTCGCGCAGCTTCCTTCAGGAGAAAGTCAGTCTGAGGCGATGGGCGGGGATTGGGTTGATCCTGGCGGGCGTCTGTCTGGTCGGAATCAGTTGATGCCCGGCGATTCCGAATTCTCTGTCCGCTGGTTCGCGTCCGCAGCGCAGATTGCAAGCGATCACTGGGAGACCTGCTTTCCTCCTCCACTGGAAGGCCAGTGGTGGTATATCACGCTGGAGCACAGCCGGATCGAGGACCAGTTCACGTTCGCCTACATGCAGATCGAGCGATCGGGCGAACCGGTCGGCATTGTCCCGGTGTTCATCATGGACGTGCCGATCGACCTGGTCGCCCCGCCGGCGATTGCCCGCGTCCTGAAATTGCTGGGAACGCTCATCCGCGCCGCCCGCTATCAACGGACGCTGTTCATCGGTTCGGTGTGCGCCGATGAGGGAACGGTCGGCCTGAAACCGGGCATCCCGCTCACACACGCCGCCCCCGTTATCCAGCGCGCCGCCGACGAACGGGCCCGGATCGAACAGTGCAATATGATCGTCTGGAAGGACGTTCCCGATCCTCAGGCGGGCGATCTGGAGTCGATAAAAACGGATCTGAGGCTGTTCAAACTGGTCAGTTTTCCCGGTACTCGATTGCGCCTCTCCGGTCCCGGTTTTGAAGCCTATCTCAAGACACTCAAAGGCTCCCGGCGGCATAATCTGAAGAAGAAACTCAGACGCGGCAAGGAACTGGGTAAGCTGCACACAACGGTGGCGCAACATCCCGATGATGCCACTCTGGATGAAATCTGGAACCTTTTCCGACAGACCTACGAAAAAGGCACGACCAAATTCGAGCGGTTCAACATCGAGTTCTTCCGACAGATCCGCCGCTGCCCGCAGGCTCATTTCATCCTGATGCGCGATGCCGACACGCACGCGCTGGCGGCTTTCATGCTCTGCTTTCAGCTTGGAACGAGGGCGGTCAACAAATTCATCGGCTTCGACTATACGCTGGACGGCGGAGATCGGTTTTTGTATTTCCAGCTCTGGGAACAGTTCGTGGAATGGGCTTCCCGCGCCGGCGCGACCGAATTACAAAGCGGGCAAACCGGCTATCGCGCCAAGCTGGATATAGGGCACGATCTGGTCCCTTTAACCAACTACTGCAAGCACCTCTCGCCGTTCCTTCATGGCATATTTGAAAAGGTCACTCGCGACGTGAAATGGGAAACGCTGGACGAGGATTTGGCGGTATTTTTGAAGGCCCATGGAGATGACCCGACCGGACGTCCAGGGGCGGATTCGTCTTGAAGTTTCAGCGGCGCGGGCATAACATACGGTTGTTCCGGCTACTATCAGGGTTTGGGCAAGTGGAATTACAAAGGACCAGATGGATAGCGACTCGAAGGTGACGCGATCCGCCAACCCGGCGTCCCGTTGGATGCTCGGCCTGATCATGTTTGCGATCTGGCTGGTGGAGATGTGGACTCCGGGCGGTATCTTCGTTTCGTACGGCTATATCCTCCCCATCCTCCTGGCGGCCGCTTTCCATTCAAAGCAGATTGCCGTTGTCACCATCGGAGTGTGCATCGTCTTAACCTACGTCGGGATGTGGGCGCCCATCGAGCAATTCACCTGGACAGAGTTGATCAACCGGTCTATCGCCTCGGTCATCCTGGCCGCTGCCGGCTATTTCAGCCTGGCACGCGAAGCGCTTCAATCCAAGCTGCAGCAGGCCACAGAGGATATGTCGCAACAGAACGATGATCTCATCGCGGCGTACCGTCGGCTATTCGCAACCGAGCAACGGTTGAAGCGGGCCGAGCAGATGGCGGCGATGGGTAAGTTGGTAGCCTCGGTCGCGCACGAGGTCGGCACGCCGCTCCATTCGGTCTCCATGCATCTCCAGGTACTGGAAGATGAGCCCGGAACAACAGCGGAGATGAAGAGCCGCATCGGCATCATCCAATCGCAAGTCGATCGCGTGGTGCTGCTCATCCAGGATTTCCTGGTGTCCACGCGCAATCCTCAACCGACCCTGGCCCCGGCACTGCTCGATGCGGTGGTTCAAGAGGTGCTGAAACTCACTCGCCCGATGCTGGCCGCAAAAGGCATACACGTCCAGACTGAGTTCCCGGCGAAGCTACCGCCGGTATTGTGCGATAAAACCCAACTCGAACAGGTACTCTTGAACCTCGTCACCAATGCCATCGAGGCGATGCCGCAAGGCGGAAGGCTGACACTTCGGACCGCCCGGTGCGGCCAGACGGCCGAGGCCGCCAGGGTCTCCCTGCTGAATGGGAAAGGCGTCGATGGCATTGCGGTGATCACGGTCCAGGATAATGGCCAAGGCATTGCTGAGGAGCATCGGAAGTTCATCTTCGAACCGTTCTTTACCACCAAGGAGATCGGCAAGGGTAGCGGCCTGGGACTGGCGATCTCCAGGGATATCATCACAGCCCACGGCGGTACCCTCACCGTGGAGAGCCGGGTAGGATCGGGAACCACCGTAGAGATTACCCTGCCGATCCTCGCGCGTATGGAAGCACATGCCTGAGTCGCCACGAATCCTCGTCGTCGATGACGATGCCACCGCCGGCGCAGTCTTGGCCGAGGTCTTAACCAGGGCCGGCTACGGGGTGGAGTTAGCCCGCGGAGGAGCTGAAGCGGTGGAAAAGGGCCAACGGGTGTCTGTCGATCTGGTGTTGACCGATATCAAGATGCCGGATATGGACGGAATGGCCGTGCTCGAACGGTTTCGGCAGTTCAGTCCGGAGACCCCAATCATCCTCCTCACCGCCTTCGGCGCCATAGAATCAGCGATCGAGGCGATCAAGGGCGGAGCCTATGATTACATCAGCAAGCCGTTCAAGAAGGATGAGGTCCTCCTCACCATTCGTCGAGCCCTCGATCAGCGTCGGTTATTGTGCGAGAACCTGAGGTATCGCCAGGAGCTTCGCGACCGGTATCAATTTTCCAATATCATCGGAAGCAGCCGGGTGATGATCGACGTGTATAAGCTGGTGGCCAGAGTGGCAAACGGTCGTGGCCCAGTGTTGCTGCAGGGCGAAAGCGGAACGGGCAAGGAGTTGATTGCGAGAGCGATCCATTTTAATGGACCTCGGATGAATGCGCCCTTCGTGGCGGTGAACTGCGCGGCTCTGACCGAGAGCCTGTTGGAAAGCGAGCTGTTCGGCCACGAGAAGGGAGCCTTTACCGGCGCAGTGTCCGTGAAATCAGGACTCTTTGAGCAGGCGATCGGCGGGACGATTCTCCTGGACGAAGTGGGAGATATGAGCCCGGCCTTGCAGGCAAAACTGTTACGGGTGCTGCAGGAGCAGGAAATCCGGCGGGTCGGCGGCGACAAGTCGATTCCCGTTGATGTCCGGGTGCTCGCCTCCACGAATCGTGACCTCTGGTCGATGGTCAGAAAAGAGCAGTTCCGCGAGGATCTCTACTACCGCCTCAACGGTGTGATCATTACATTACCGCCGCTGCGCGACCGTCGGGAGGATATCCCGATGCTGGCCTATCATTTTATACAAAAGTTTGCTATCATGAATCACAAGAAGGTGGCTGGGATTTCACCGGAAGCCCTGATGGTGCTCCAACACGCAGATTGGCCCGGGAACGTCCGGGAGTTGGAGCATACGATTGAATCGGCGGTGGTCATGACCAGCCACGAGATTATCCTGCCGGACGATCTTCCGGTCGCTCTGCGCGAGTCAGTTCCTGTC
>JAHFDH010000102.1 GCA_023249055.1 Candidatus Methylomirabilota bacterium | reverse complement strand
GTGCTCGGCAGCAACGCCACGCGTATCGTCATCCTCAAACAACCGCCGCAGGCTGATGATCCTTCTGACGTTGCCATGGTCAACAAAAGCCACATAGTAGAGGTGCTATGCGGCCGAACGTTTGAATTCAGCGGACGGCAAAAAGCGCAGCTTTTTGACGGTCCGCTGGAATGATGGGTTGGGCGTATTCACTGGCGTTTACAGGCAATGACCATTGAGCGCTCGTTCGTTTTTACGGACGAGCCACCGAAACCACCACCGGTGCTATTAACGCTCCCGCCTATGGCTGCAACAGACATATCTTCGCTACTGCGATCAAGAATGTTATAGCCTGCTTCTTTGCAAATTTCGCCAGCCGCCGCGTAGCATTTGTCCCACCCACGAGCAGTGCCACTGCAGTTCAATGTGAATGCTTTTCGGCCATCGGGTGAGTATGTTTCTTTAACCGTGGCACACGCACTAACCAATGCGGTAACCGAGGCAGCGATAAAAAAGTAACGGATGGTCATTGGATTTCCCCTTTATCGATGAGTGAACAGCGGTTCCTGTTTCAGGTTCTTGGTTTGGTGGCGCCTTTCTATTGACGCCCAACGATCACGAATGAGCCGCGCGCGTTCAAGAGGCAGCGCGCGTCGGCTCCATGAACGACATAGGCGCATCGAGGATGAATATGGTCGATGAACCCGCCACAAGGTGTAACCCATGTCCTCAGACTTTTTTGTTACCTATCTCCCCGACCGGTCAGCCTCAAGCTACCAATGATTCGAGGCGTTCCAAGAACCAATCAAGTTCGGCTCGATAGTACACCTCCGCCAGCCCGTTCGGCTGAGGGAGCGCCAGGACTCGTCTCTTCCAGTGCTTGTCCAGAGTAATGACGCGCCCGTACGCCGACGCGAGTGCGGCGTGGCTGAAGTCGACGCCGTCATTCTTCTTGAACTGATACGCCTTTGCCTCCACTACCAACATTCGGAGGAGCCCCAACACCGCGAACGTCGCTGGCGTCTCAGGCGAAAAACGTATCACTGGTAGTTGTCGGTCCAGAGAGGCAGGGTCAGCCTCAAAGCTCGCGCGTTGATTGCTGATTCGCTGGCGCAGAGCGTCATCGAGGCGCTCGGACTCGGTCGGTTGTCCGCAAGGCCTCTCTGCCTTCTGCTGGCGCTCCCAGCGAGCTACAGAGCTGAGCCTAAAGAAGTTCGCGGGTGACAGATCCAGGATTCTGGAACCTTCTGGTGACAACTCGTACGCGCGATCCTGAAAGTAGCTCGTGAGGAACTCATTGGACACCGGCGCTTGCGGCCCTGCACCGTCTTGTTCCTTGCGTAATACCTTCCATGGATTGAGTTCCAGCGGGATCCACTGCGGACCAACCGCATCCACGAAGGCGTCAACAGCTGCAGCGCTTGAACCTTCGGGGCCGGCGAGTTCGAGGGCGTTCGCGCCTGAAAAAAGCAGAGTCGCGCCACGCTCAACCGCAGCGAGAAAACGGTCGCGTCGGGTAGACGACCCCTTGGCAAGATCGATGAGCGAGTCGTTGTCCAGGTACACACCTACTCGACCGGCCAGATCGGCTTCGCAGAAGACTTTGCCTTCGCTCGAAGTGATCCGAATCATCTGTGTCCGATTCCGCAATCCGGTGTATCCGGCAGGCTAACTAATGAGTAGATTGGTCAGCCTATCTGCACCAACTATTTTCATAGTTAGCGCGGATTCTATTCTGTTATTCAGTACTTAGCAAGGCATTTCTTGACTGCCTAGATGGGGCAAACACTGCGCACATTGTCAGCCTATTACACGCTAGTCGAACCGCTCTCTGGACCCAATTCGAGTCGATCCGCTGGACTCTCGGCTCTCCTGCCCCCGATTGGAGACATGGGTGTCAATCATACGACGAACTGGAACAGAACGCTGACCACAAATTGGGAATAGCGCCAAGAAACAGCGGGCGGTGGGCCCTCGCTACCCGCGCCCTCCGCGACCTGCCTCCTCTCGACTGAGGATTTGACACCCAGCAGAGAATCGTTATACTGACATTGATCAATATCCATCAATATTGAAAGGAGAGGTCAATGGCTCTGAAGGCTGCACGGACCCAACCACCACCCGGAGTCCAGCATGTTCCCATCACACAGGCCCGGATCAACCTGGGTGCGCTGGTGAAAAGGGTCCATCTCAACAAAGAGTACTTCATCCTCGAAAAAGACGGCATCCCCGTTGCCGGCATTATGGACATCGACGAGTTCGAGGATTATCTGGAACTCCAAGATCCAAAGGTTCGTAAGCATATCCAGAAGAGCAAGGAGGAGTACCTCGCCGGCAAAAGCCGTCCGGCTGAGGAGTTTCTTGAGGAACTTCGCCAAGAAGCGAACAAAAAGAGGAAGCGGCGCCTTTCCGCATGACGTTCCCTTTTTCTGTCCGTACGACCTCTCGCTTCGAGCGATTATCTCGGGGTCTCCTACAAGGCCATCCGGAGTTCCAAGCCCTTCAGGAGCGGGCCTTCGGCATTCTCAAGGCCGACCCCTACAACGGCAGCCGGGCCTATCACATTAAGAAGCTCGTGGATGTGCCGATTGGCGAAGGCCAGTGGCGACTCACACTTGGCCGCTTTCGGTTTCGCTATGATGTCTACAGGTGCGACGTTGTGCTGCATTACTGCGGTCTCAGGAGAGAGGCGACCTATCGCTAGGGCTGGTTTTGCCTTGATCTTTCGGTCTATTCCTCGTATCGTACCGAACGGGAGTAAACGCGGATTAAGCTGATGCTGGAACAGATTGAGGCGTTCCTGTTGTATCTTCAGGTAGAGCGAGCGGCTTCACCGCATACGTTGGAGAACTATGCGATCGACCTGCAGCAGTTCCGCGCGTTTCTCAGGGCTGGTGCATTCCACAAGTCGGAAACGGTTGTGAGTGGTTCGACGAGGCTCACCACAGGCGATGCCGAACGAAGGGATGCCCTGCGCCGGGAGATCGGGCCGGTTGAGATCGATTCCCTAGCGATCAGGGGCTTTGTGGCGGATCTGCATAGACGAGGGATCGCCAGAAGCAGCATCGCGCGGAAGCTGGCGACATTGCGATCGTTCTTCCGGTACCTGTGCCGGGAGGGTGTCGTTGCTGCGAATCCGGCCAAGCTCGTCTCAACCCCTAAGCAGCCTAAGCGGCTTCCGGCCTATCTGACCGTGGACGAAGTGGATCGGCTCCTGGCGTCGCCCGGCGAGCAGGATCCCCCAGGCGCCCGCGATCTGGCGATCCTGGAACTCTTTTATGCCTCCGGGATCAGATTGAGCGAGTTAACGGGATTAGACGTGCGGGACCTGGATATTCGAGAGGGTCTCGTTCGGGTGAAAGGCAAAGGGGGGAAGGAGCGAATCGTCCCGGTAGGGTCGAAGGCGACGATTGCCCTGAGGCGCTATCTCGATCGGCGGAGCGATCTGATCCGGGGGTCGAAACGAGGCACCACTGAGCCGGTGGCGTTATTCCTTAACTGTAGGGGCGGTCGCTTGAGCCAGCGGAGTGTCGCTCGAATTGTATTGAAATATCTGAATCAGAGCGGTGTGGGGCCGAAGATCACGCCTCACGGGCTACGTCATAGTTATGCCACGCATCTGCTTCAAGCTGGGGCAGATCTCCGCGCGATTCAGGAACTGCTTGGGCATTCACGGCTCTCGACCACCCAGCGGTATACCCATCTGAATCTGGATCACCTGATGGAAGTCTACGATAGGGCCCATCCGCGAGCCTGAGAAGAACGAGTGTAGGATAGAGGGTACAGAGTGGAAAAAATACGAAGCACGACCATTCTTGCAGTGCGGCATAAGGGGAAAGTGGTGGTTGCCGGGGATGGGCAGGTCTCCTTTGGCGAGACCGTGATGAAGCAGACTGCCCGCAAAGTTCGTCGATTGTGGAACGATCGGGTGATCGCCGGTTTTGCCGGCGCTGCCGCCGATGCGTTTGCCCTCCAATCAAGGTTTGAGGCGAAGCTGGAGGCGTTCAGCGGCAACCTGCCGCGTGCCGCGGTTGAGTTGGCGAAGGATTGGCGAACCGACCGGGCCCTTCGCCGATTGGAGGCGCTGTTGGTGGCAGTGGACAGGGAACATTCGCTGGTCATCTCTGGGACGGGGGATGTGATTGAGCCAGACGACGGCGTAGTCGGTATCGGCTCCGGGGGGCAATACGCGGCGGCTGCCGCTCGAGCCCTTGTCGGCTTCTCTGAGCTTGACGCCAGAAGGATTGCCGAAGAGGCGATGAAGATCGCCGCGTCAATTTGCGTGTATACGAACGACACAATCACGATTGAAGAGTTGTAAAATAGTTCAAGGTTCAATGTTCAAGGTTGAAGAGCGCATCGGGCAAATCAGAACGTGGAGATAATTTGCTGATTCGTAAATCTTGTACGTTGAACGTTGAACATTGAACAAACAATAAGGAACTTCGGATGGAACAGTTGACACCGCGACAGATTGTGGCCGAGCTTGACAAATATATCATCGGTCAAAAGGAAGCCAAGCGGGCTGTGGCTATCGCGCTGCGCAATCGATGGCGGCGGCAGAAGCTGCCGGCGGAACTGCGGGACGAAGTGGCGCCGAAGAACATCATCATGATCGGTCCGACCGGCGTGGGCAAGACCGAAATCGCCCGCCGCCTTGCTAAGCTGGTGGATGCCCCATTCATCAAGGTGGAGGCCAGCAAGTACACCGAGGTCGGTTACGTCGGACGCGACGTCGAATCGATGGTGCGGGATCTGACCGAACTGGCGGTGGACATGGTGAAGGAGGAAAGAATCAAGGGGGTCCAGGAGCGAGCGAGAGAACTTGCGGAAGAGCGACTCCTGGACTTGCTGTTTCCCGTCAGCAGGATGCCGACGCCCCACGGCGTTGAACAGGCCTCCGACGCCAGTAGTGCGGCCGTCTCGGCGGCAGAGACTCGCGAGAAACTCAGGAAGCGGCTGCACGAAGGGAAACTGGACGACCGCACCGTAGAGTTGGAAATCAAGGATCGAGCCATGCCGATGGTGGAGATCTTCAGCGGCGCCGGCATGGAGGGAATGGACATCAACATGAAGGAGATGCTGGGGAACCTGTTGCCCCAGCGGACCAAGCGGCGCAAGGTCAAGATCCGGGAAGCCCACCGGATCCTTGCTCAGGAAGAGGCCGACAAGCTGATCGATGTGGACGAGGTAAGGTCGGAAGCGATCCGGCGCGTTGAGGATTCCGGAATCGTCTTCCTGGATGAGATCGACAAGATCGCCGGTCGCGATTCGAGTCATGGCCCGGATGTCTCACGCCAGGGCGTACAGCGCGACCTCTTGCCGATTGTCGAGGGATGCACGGTCAACACCAAGTACGGCCTGGTGCGGACCGATCACATCCTGTTCATTGCGGCCGGCGCGTTCCACGTGGCGAAACCGTCTGATCTGATTCCGGAACTGCAGGGGCGCTTCCCGCTGCGCGTCGAACTGGCCAGCCTGACGCAGGACGACTTCGTCAGGATCCTTACAGAGCCGCAGAATGCCCTGATCAAGCAGTATATTGCTCTTCTGGGGACGGAGGAAGTTACGCTGAACTTTACAGAAGATGCCGTACAGGAACTGGCCGCTACCGCGAGCACCGTCAACCAGGCGACTGAGAACATCGGTGCCCGCCGCCTCTATACCATCCTGGAGCGGCTGTTGGACGAGATCTCCTTTGAGGCGCCCGCCATGCAAGGGGCCCAAGTGACGATCAACGCCGCGTATGTCCGGGAGCGGCTACAGGAGATCGTCAAGAGCGAGGACCTGAGCCGTTATATTTTGTAAGGCAGCGGTCAGCGGTCAGCGTTCAGCCATCAGAAAACACGGGTGAACGAAGCGGAGAGGATGGTGGGACAGCGCAAGACGTTAGAGGTGCAGCGCGGGATCGATAAGGCGAATATCCTGATCGAGGCGCTGCCGTACATCAAGACATTCGCTGGAAAGACCGTCGTAATCAAATACGGGGGTGCAGCCATGACGGATGAGACGCTCAAGCGATCCGTCGCGCTGGATGTCATTCTCATGCGGTACGTCGGGATGCAGCCGGTTGTCGTCCACGGCGGCGGCCCGGAGATCACGAGGGCGATGGAGCAAGCGGGCCTGAAGCCGACCTTTATCTCCGGATTCCGGGTCACCGACCGGGAGACGATGAGAATTGTCGAGATGGTGATGGTGGGGCAGATCAACCAGGAACTGGTCGCGCTGATCAACAGCAGCGGCGGGTCGGCCGTTGGCCTCTCAGGTAAGGATGGCGGGTTGATCCGGGCCAGGAAGGCCGGTCCGGCGGCGGCTGCGGAGTCCGCGGCAGGTGCAGTCGAGCGGCAGGTGGATCTGGGGTTCGTTGGCGAGATTACAGCCGTTGATGAACGGGTTCTTCTCGCCCTGGAGCGCGACGGGTTCACGCCGGTGGTCGCCCCGACCGGCGTCGATGAGGCGGGCGTGACGTACAACATCAATGCCGATCTGGCCGCCGGCGCGATTGCTGCCGCGCTTCAAGCAGAAAAGCTTATTTTCCTGACCGATACCGACGGTATTCTGGACAGGGATGGCGCCCTTATTCCCACGCTGAGCAGGCGGCGGGTGGAAGAGCTGATTGCCGGCGGCGTCATCTCGGGAGGGATGCTGCCGAAGGTCCGGGCCTGTCTTACCGCGCTGGACAAGGGAGTTGAGAAGACGCACATCGTCAACGGCACCATCCCCCATGCGCTTCTGTTGGAGTTTTTCACATCAGAGGGTGTCGGCACGGAGATCGTTGCATAACCGTTCGCAATTCCAACTGTGAACTGTATCCCTTCAACGTTGAATGTTGAACCTTGAACGGTGAACTGTGCACATGTCAGCGACCGATGAATTGATGGTGCAGGCGGCGCGCTACCTGGCCAACACCTATGCCCGTTTTCCGATAGCGCTGGTAAAGGGTAGCGGTGTCCGGGTCTGGGACGCTGAGGGCAAAACATACCTCGATTTCGCAGCCGGTATCGCCGTGGATGTCCTGGGCCACTGCCACCCTAAAGTCGTGGAGGCCATCCGGACCCAGGCCGAGACGCTGCTGCACGTCTCGAACCTCTACCATATCGAGCCGCAGATCCGGTTGGCGCGTGCGCTGTGTGAACACTCATTCGGCGGCAAGGTCTTCTTCTGCAACAGCGGGGCGGAGGCGAATGAGGCGGCCATCAAGCTGGCTCGCCGCTATGCCAGGGAGCGGTGGAGCTCCGACCGATACGAGATTGTCTGCATGCGGGACTCGTTCCATGGCCGGACGATGGCGACGGTCACCGCTACCGGCCAGTCTAAGTACAGCCAGGGGTTCGAGCCGCTCTTGCCGGGCTTCAAGCATATCCCGTTCAACGATCTGCCGGCGGCGGAGCGGGCGATCGACTCCCGGACCTGTGCCGTGCTGGTAGAGCCGATCCAGGGCGAGGGGGGC
>JAHFDH010000101.1 GCA_023249055.1 Candidatus Methylomirabilota bacterium | reverse complement strand
CGATGTTGGCGTTGATCTTGACGGTGGCTACTGTCCCGATCCCAATCGGCTCGAGGTTGCTGTGATAGATATTACAGGGGATAATGAGCCGGCCGCGCGCGATCTCAGCCCGGATAGTCTCGCCATCGAGACTTTCCCGCTCGGCAACGTAGGCCATTTCCGGAGTGATGATCCCCTGGCGGGCATAGTGCATCTGCGTGACGCAGTCTCCATTGCGGTGAGTCGTCCGTGCGACCATGTGAATCTCCTTCTCTTTATTGCGTCTGTCGCGTCCAGTGGGTCTGTTGGGTCTATTGCGTCTGTTGCGTCTGTTGCGTCTGTTGCGTCTGTTGCGACGACGCTATTGACGCGATCGACGCGGCTTATCCGGCGTCTTCGATGTCGAATGTGGTCACGGCGCGGGGCTTCTGGTCGATCGGCTGCAGTTCCTGGATCTCCTTCTTGCCGCCGGCGCCGAGCGCCTGGAACCTACGGGCCGTGGGGAATACCCGGCTCTCATACGAGGCCACCGCGGCGTTATACGAATCGACCGCCTTGCCGAGAGCCCCGCCGACCCGGATCAGATGCTCGGCAAGCGTCCCCATTCGATCGGCGAGTTCCTGGCCCAGGGTGCTGATGCGCTGCGCATTCTCGGTCAGCAGCTCCTGTCGCCATCCATAGGCAATGGCCCGCAGCAAGGCGATAAACGTCGCAGGCGTCGCAATGACCACCTTCTTCGAGAGCGCCGACTCAACCAGCACGGGATCCTTCTCAGCGGCTGCGGCGAGGAAGGAGTCATTCGGAATAAATAGTACGACGAACTCCGGAGCCGACACGAACTGATCCCAGTATTCTTTCGAGGCCAGCTTGATCACGTGCTGATTGACCTGAGCCGCATGCTTGAGGAGAGCCATGTCGCGCTCCTCATCCGTTTTGGCTTCGAGCGCCTCGAGAAATCCGCCGAGCGGAACCTTCGAGTCGACGACCACCTCGCGCCCGGCGGGCAGCTTGACGACCATATCGGGACGGATGCGCCCCTCGCCGGTTGTGACGCTCTCCTGTTCCACAAAATCGCAGTGGGGCGACATCCCGGCGAGCTCCGCCGTTTTGCGCAGCGCAATCTCCCCCCATCGACCGCGCACCTGCGGGGATCTCAGGGCGTTGACCAGTTTGGCGGTCTCGCTCTGAAGGGTCGCCTGACCCACCGCAACGGCGCGCAGTTGTTCGCCTACCGTGCTGTACTCTCTGAGCCGCTTGTCTTCGAGTGCCTTGGTCTCTTGCTGATAGGCCACGAGGGTCTCGCCGAGCGGCTGAATCATCGTTTCGATCGCCTTTTTGCGGCTCTCCAAATCAACAGCCGCCTCATCCTTCAGCGCCTTGAACTTCTCCTCAGCCAGAACGAGGAATCCCGCGTTGTTGCCGGCCAGCGCCTCGGCTGCCAACAATTTGAATGTATCGGATAGTCTGGTCTTGGCGTCTTCCAGGATGGCTTTCTGTTCAGCAAGATTCTTGTCGGTCTCCGCTGCTCTGGTCTCGGCGGCAGCCCTGGCCGTTTCAGCCTGTCGCAACTCCTCGCGGAGGCTCTCGAAGTCATCTTTCGCCGAGACAAGCTGTTGTCGCACCTCCTCCACTCGCGCCTCTGCGGCAGCGGTTCGCGCCTCCCGTTCTCGGAGGATGGCGCCCACGCCGGTCTTCGTCCTGGCGACGCCTATCACCCATCCAAGAGCGGCTCCGATCCAGAGTCCCAACAACAGGGTCAGCCATTCGGTCATATTGAGTTCCTTAAGAACAGTCGATTGCGTCTATTGGGTCGAATACCGGAGAAATCGTTCCTATTGTGGGCCCTTACCCCTTGATGACGCCCATGGGACGGAGACGGGCTACCATCTTGGAGAGTCCCGCGCGATGCACAACCGTTACTACTTGTGTTACGTCCTTATAGGCCTCTGGCATCTCCTCTGCCAGCGATTCCCAGCCCGATGCCTTGACGATGATCCCCTGGTCCTCAAGCTCGCGATGGATGACCCGACCTTTGGCCGCCCTGATGGCGGCATGTCGGCTCATGACCCTCCCGGCCCCGTGGCAGGTGCTCCCGAAGGTCTGCTCCATGGCCCCCGTTCCCACCAGCACAAATGAGGCGCGGCCCATGTCGCCCGGGATCAGCACCGGCTGGCCGATGGCCTGGTAGTGAGCCGGCAACTCCGGATGCCCAGGCGGAAAGGCCCGCGTCGCCCCTTTGCGATGGACCGCCAGTTTCATCCGTCTGCCGTCAACCTCGTGCTCCTCGACCTTGACGATGTTGTGGGCGACATCGTAAACCGTTGAGAGCCCCAATGCCCTGGGCGAAATACCCAAGACCTTCAGCAACACCTCCTTCGTCCAATGCGCCAGACACTGGCGATTATTCCAGGCAAAGTTGGCGGCGGCCCGCATCGCGCCCAGGTACGCCTTCGCCTCGCGCGAGTTCCACGGGGTACAGGCGAGCTGCCGATCCGGCAGTTCGATCCCGTACTTGACGATGGCCCGCTCCATCTCGACCAGATAGTCGGTGCAGACCTGGTGGCCCAGACCTCTGGATCCCGTATGGATCATCACCGTCACTTGTCCTTCAAACAGGCCGAGGACCCCGGCAGCGTGTGGATCGTAAATCTCGGCGACCGTCTGGACCTCCAGGAAATGATTGCCGGAGCCCAGCGTCCCCAGTTGGCTGCTCCCCCGCTCCAACGCCTTATGGCTCACGGCCTCCGGGTCAGCGTCCGGGAGACACCCCCCCGATTCCATGCAGGCGAGATCCGCCGGCTCTCCATACCCCTGCTTGACGGCCCAGGCCGCGCCTGTGAGCAGTGGCGTCTCCATCTCTTTCCTGCCTAGACGGATCCGGCCCCGAGAGCCGACCCCCGTCGGGATCTCATGAAACAGGGCCGAGACCAGCTCCTTCAGCCTTGGCCGGACCTCCTCCTTCGTCAGCTCCGTGCGAAGCAAGCGAACTCCGCAGTTGATGTCGTACCCGACGGCGCCGGGGGAAACGACGCCATCAGTGACGTTGGTAGCCACCACTCCTCCGACCGGCAGACCGTAGCCTTGGTGGATGTCTGGCATGGCGAAGGAGGCCTTGACGATCCCTGGCAGGAACGCACCATTGGCGACCTGCTCCAGGGAGAGGTCCTTCATGATGGCCTCCATCAACGCCTCGTCGGCATAGATAATCCCCGGAACCCGCATCCCCGGTTTATAGTCCTGCGGGAGCAGCCATCGATAGTCATCGAGTTTCTGTACAGCCTTGCTCATCTCCGAACCTCCAGCCGTTTCGGCTGCCGATCATGCCCCTGCAACCCCTTACTGCAAATTCAAGGCAAGCAACCTTGAACCTTGAACCTTGAACGTTGAACCTTGAACGTTGAACCTTGAACCTTGAACCTTGAACCTTGAACGTTGAACCGTTTCCTATTAAGGAATTACTCTAAGAGCTGATACCGTGTGTTTCGGCGCTTCGGGACCAGACCCGCATCACGAATGTTCCGCCGGATCTCTTCAAAAGACATCAGTTGCTGCGTGACGGCAGTCCTCACCACATTCTCTTCGAGGACGGTGCTCCCGAAATCGTTCACGCCGTACTGCAGCGAAAGCTGCCCGATCTTCGGTCCCATCGTCAGCCAGGCGGCCTGGATATGCTTCACATTGTCTAGCATGATCCTGGAGACAGCCACGGTTCGAAGGTAGCCGTAGCCACTGCCGCCCTGGCCTCGAAATGCATCGCCATTCGGTTGATAGCTCCAGGGAATGAAGGCCGTAAAACCATTAGTTTGATCTTGTAGTTCTCGAATCTTGATGAGGTGTTCAACTCGCTGGGCCGGCGTCTCGCCTACCCCATACATCATCGTCGCCGTGCTGGGTATTCCGAGCCCGTGGGCGATCTGCATCACATTGAGCCAGTCGGACGCCGTCTCTTTCAGCGGCGACACGCGCTGTCTTACCTCATCGACCAACAGTTCGGCCCCGGCTCCGGGAATCGACTCGAGACCCGCCGTCTGAAGTCGCTTCAAGGTCTCCTTGAGGGATAGCTTGGAACTCTCTGAAATATAACTGATTTCCACTGTAGACAGGGCATGCAAATGAACCGGGTAGCGGGCCTTGATGGAGGCAAGCAGATCCTCGTAATAGTCGATCCTCAGGCTAGGGTTCAGCCCGCCTTGCAGCAGGACCTCCGTCCCGCCAAGCTCGATCAGCTCCTCGATCTTCTGGAAGATCTCCTCCTTGGACAGGAGATATCCTTCCGGAGAGGTCGGCAGCCGGTAGAAGGCGCAGAATGAACATTGGACCCAGCAGATATTCGTATAGTTCACGGTGCGGCCGATGACATAGGTCACAACCGGATCGGGATGCAACCGCCAGCGGACGCGGTCGGCCATGGCAGACAACTCAAGCAGCGTCGCCCGCTCGAACAGCTCGACCCCGTCATTGAAGGTGAGCCGCTCCCCCGCCTCAACCTTCTCCGCGATTGTCTCGATCCTGCCGTTTGATTCAGTCATGCGTGAGATTCCTCGAGAAGCCCTGAAAAAAGAGCCGTTCCGGCGTACCGCATGGTTGAGCCTTCAATAAATACATGCATCAAGGATAGATAAAACCTCCTCAAGCACGGCATCAGACGCGGCGCCGATACGTCTGATCTTACGCGTACGATAATCTATCGACTTGACCTGCTCAACCATCACGAAGCCGGATACATTCGGATCGTTGGCAACAACCACATGAAACGGGAAACCCCGATCTGCCTTCGTTACAGGACAGACGATAACCAGACCGGTATGCTGGTTAAACAGGGTGTTACTTACAACTAAGGCCGGCCGCCTGCCCCTCTGCTCGTGGCCGGACTGCGGATCGAACGTCACAGTCACGAAGTCGCCTTTTCTTGGTATGTAATCGGCCATTTACCACGATTCTCTTCCAACGGGGTGTCCCCAATCAATTTCTTCCACCCCGTAGTCGCTGGGGATGCGAGCAACCAGTTTTCGAAGGCTATGTTTTCCGCGCACGCGCCTTACGGGAGCAATAACGATGATACCATCTCTTGCGCTTACATCAACGTCGTCACCAAGCAAGATGTGCGCTTCCTCAAGAACATGCTTGGCAAGGCGAAGTCCCTGGCTATTACCCCATCTTTGGATCTTGGTAACCATAATCGTGACCTCCTTAGAATATACATGGTATAGCCATTGGCTCACATCTTGTCAAGTCTTTTTGGGGCGCCACGCAGAAGCTCGCCCGCCCGCGCTCAACGGGGAGCCTGAGAAGCCAAACGATTAAAAATGACTACCTCTCCGCAAGCCGCTCGTGGATTGCCGCAACCACGGCCCCAGTAGGATCCGGCGGGGTATACGTCCAGGATTGGAACGTATCGCTTAGCGGCTTGGCCGCGCCGTATGCAATAAGTTTGCCGATGATATCGCGATGATAGATCTCAGTCGCGCAGTCATTCATGTCAACCAGCAGCGGTTTGCCTGTGTAACTGGCTTCGGAACACATGGAGACCGAGTCCCCTGTGGCGACAAGCACATCGCCATGAGCGAGCAGCGCGGGGTAAAAATCGGGGCCGGTTTGTTGCCAGTCGAAAAAGCGGCAATCCAGGCCCGCGACCTCGCCCAGTAAGGCGGTCAGGGCTTCCTTCGGGGTTCGTCGGCTATTGGTGACCACCAAACTCCCCCGGAGTGACGCGACGATGCTCGCGACCCGCCTGCCCAAGCACCGGGCATGGTCTTCGTGGAAGCCGAAACAATAGCGGGTGTTGCCGCCCACCAGCAAGCCCACCAGGGGCCTGGCCAATCCGGCAAACAGATCCCGGTACTGGTGGAACGCGTGGTCCAGCAGGCGACCCGTCATCCTGTGCGCCACGCCTACAGTGGTGACGACATTAGCGCCGCTCAACTGGGGGGAGGCGACCACATCGTACTCCTGGAGGCGCAGATCGAATTCGTTCGAAAGGATGGAAGCCAGATAGACGTTCAGCAGCCGCCCTCGGAACACACCCTTGATATCCGCGATAGGGCCGATCGTGTCCTCGCCGGTGCCGCTCAACAGGATCACCGGTTTGGGTTCACCGTCCCGGCAGGCGTGGTTATAGCGGTGTTCCAACAGTCTGGCGTACGCCTCGGCGTCGCCGTTGGGCAAAGGAAGCGTCTCATAGCCGTAGCCCAGCCGCTCGGCCACGCCACGACGGGCGTGTAACTCGCCGGTGTAGGCGCTGTCCACGATCAAGACCAGCGGCGCGTCAAAGCCCATGCTTATACTCGCACGTCTCGGGCGATGGCCTGCGCCGCCACCGCGCCGTCGGCAACGGCAGCCACCACGGAGGGATAGTCCGGGTTCGCAACATCGCCGATGGCGTACACGAAAGACAGCGAAGCGCGCTTCCAGGCATCGACTCGCACATAGCCATCGTGATTCCTTTCCAGCCCGGCCAAATGGCCGAGTCCAGCGAGGAATTCGGTGTTTGGAGCGAAGCCGGTACGGGCGAAAATCCGATCAACCTCGATCTGTTCGGTATCGGAATCGTTTCGAGCCAAAGGAACGGCGATACCGCCGGATCCTTGATGAAAGCCGGTGATGCGCGCGCCGCTGTGTTCCAGAACGCGCCCCTGCCGGATCAGCGCTTCCACCTCCTGACGTACTACGGGCTGCGCCCTGGGTCGCGAGCGGATGAGCAAATGGGTAAAGGCGGCTCTGGAGGCCAGATCCCTGGCTGTAAAATGGGCGTTGTCACCGCCGCCTATCACAGCCACCCGCTTACCCTCAAGGGCTTCCATCGATTCGAGATGATCCAGAGGGAAAAACGACAAGAGCCCGGATTCATAAAGCGGTAAGGCTCCAGGGATGAGCCCGAGGATGTCCGAGGAGTTCACCCGCAATCCCGTGGCGATGACGAGTGCCTGCGCAGACAACGATGCCGTGCAGTTTTCGCCTTCCCGTACAACCAGGCTGAAACCGAAATCTTCCGCCATAACGGATACGAGCCTGGCGCCAAGGCGGACGTCGATAGCTTCATCTAACACATGCGTGCTGTACAGCTCGGCAAGCGCCGGTCCCGTCCGTCCTGGGATGCCCAATATCCAACGGTTTATCCGGTTAATCTCCAACAATTGCCCGCCCAGCGCCGTACCTGGCTCGATAAGGACAGGCGAAAAACCCAGACGCTTTGACCACAGCGCACAGGACATGCCTGCCGCCCCACCGCCCAGGATGGCGATGTTTCGAGAAGAAGAAAAAGAAGAACCGCTAGACTCTCCTCTCACCTTACTCCGATCTTCAAGTGGGGATAGGGATCGGAATCACGGGGTTGTAGAGCGCATCGCGCTCGACCGGCTGCCGACCCGTCTCGCGGATCATGGCGAGCAGCGCGTCATGGCTGAGCTCCTGATGGTGGGAGTTGTCGCCCAAGGCATGCGTAATCTCATAATGCGTGACGGTCCCA
>JAHFDH010000012.1 GCA_023249055.1 Candidatus Methylomirabilota bacterium | reverse complement strand
GAAACGGTTCCTCTACAAGCGCGAGATCTTCTTGAAGGACCCGCACGATCTGCCGCTCATCAGGGTCTAAGCCACGCTCTGAATTCCCGTTGCCCGCGAAGAAATGGCCCTCCTCCTTACGTACGCCTGTCGCATCACCATCCATATCCAGGCGTACCCCGATCTTGAAGACTCGAAGCGCCGGAAAGAGCCGTGCCGCGTCCGCGCCCGTATCTCGCACCAGCGCGGCCACGCTGGCTTCAAGCCCCAGCCGGCTCTCAGGGGTAACCGCAAGGGTAAACCACACATTATACGGGCAGCAAGAATCCGGACCGGAGGCATCAGGAAGCGTATACCGCCGAAGGTAGTTGTGGCTGACCCCTGGATGCGCATTAATGACGGCAGCCGCCTCGTCAACACACTCCTCATCTACTCGGAAGCCGACCAGCGATGACCGATAACCCAGACGCGATGTGTCGAAGATAGCGCCAATGTTTCGAATGACACCTTCAGCTTTAAGTTTGGCAACGCGCCCGATCACATCGCCTTCGGCAAGGCCCACACCTTCACCCAGGGCGCAATAAGGGCGTTCTACAAGCGGGATGCCGGCCTGTATCGCGTCCAGCAGTTTACGGTCGATTGCATCCATCTCGAGCACGATAACCTCCCATTTTCCACATCCCGAGCCTGTGCGCCCGGGTAGCGATCATGGCAGAGAATACCCTCGATTGTCTTCGGCTCTCTTCACTCCGGCCGCTTCTCTTCCTGAGACGACACGGCTGGGAACGCCTTCACCGCAAGGTCCTGGCCAACGTGACACTGCAAACAAAAATGATTCCGCGTAGGATGCGGGACGATGGGAGCCCCGACGACCCCGAATTCATGGCAGGCCAGGCACACGCCTTTCCTCGCTTCCACATCATGGGGAATCAAAGGCGGAGCGCCTTCATAGGCGCGAGGCAGTCTCTTGCTGCCTTGTTGGGGAGCCACCTGCTGGGAAAGCGCGCTACCGCTCAGAGCAACCAGCAAGCAAAAGAGAACACCTCCAAAAAAGAAGATTGTTTTGAGTGGCTTTATCATGATCCGTCACACTTTCTCGATCCGGACTGCGCACTTCTTATAGTCTGGCTGTTTGGAGATAGGATCGTAGGCATCAAGCGTCACCAGATTGATTAAGACATTTTCGTCGAAGAAAGGCACAAAGATCACGCCTTTCGGGACCGTATTTCTTCCGCCCAACTGAGCCTTTGTGGTGATCTCTCCGCGGCGTGACCGGACACGGACCTGGTCCCCGTCCTTGATTCCCAGGGCGACCGCATCCTCGGGGTCGATCCACACGGGAGCAAAGGGGACGGCGCGGTGAAGCTCAGGGACTCTCCTCGTAATCGTCCCTGTATGCCAGTGCTCAAGGACGCGGCCGGTCGTGAGCCAGAAAGGATATTGCGCATCGGGCTGCTCGGCTGGCGGCTCGTAGGGCCGCGCCCAGATTACGGCTCGACCATCAGGCTGGCCGTAAAAACGGACGCCCTCGCCCTTCTTGACGTAAGGGTCAAAGCCCTCCCGGTAGCGCCATCTCGTTTCCCTTCCCTCGACAACAGGCCAGCGCAGTCCGCCCCGGACCTTTGCGTACACATTGTAAGGCGCGAGATCCTTACCCGACCCCTGGCCGAATTGTCGATACTCCTCAAAAAGCGCCCTCTGTAAAGGTTCCTTGCCGTAATCGAACAGATGCCCCAGATCAAGGCGCTTGGCGAGTTCGACGATCTGCCAGAGATCGTCCTGCGCTTGACCCGGCGGGTCCACCATCTTGAACCAGTGCTGCGTGCGCCGCTCCGTGTTGCCAAACATCCCCTCCTTCTCGACCCACATGGCCGACGGAAGGATGAGATCGGCGTGCCGAGCGGTTTCGCTGGGATACACATCGGAGACCACGATAAACCGCTCGCCCCCCTTTCGCGCGCCCCTGCGATAACGACCCGCATGAGGGAGCGTCTGAAAGGGGTTGGTGGTGTTGATCCAGATGACCTTGATATCACCGCGATCCAGGGCGCGAAACATCTCCATCGTATGATAGCCGGGTCTGGGTGCAATCCTCTCAACCGGGACATTCCAAATATGCGCCGCCTTTTTGCGGTGCTCCGGATTCGCGACAAACATGCCGCCGGGAAGTGCGTGGGACAGCACTCCCACCTCCCGCGTGGTTCCACAGGCTGAAGGCTGCCCGGTGAGCGACAAGGGACTGTTACCGGGCTGAGCGATCTTACCGGTAAGAAGGTGGAGGTTGTAGGCGAGGTTGTTGATCCAGGTGCCGCGCACGTGCTGGTTGAAGCCCATGGTCCAACAGGACACGGCCTTACGCTTGGGCTCGCCAAGCAGTCGAGCGATCTGACGGATCGTATCAGCCGGGACGCCGGAGAGTTTTTCGGCATATTCCGGTGTGTAGGTATCCAGGAACTTTTTGTACTCCTCGAAACCTATCGTTTGAGCCTTGTCGGCAAAAGGGCTGTAGGTCTTCCAATTGGTTTCCGAAGCCCCGCCATACTCAAAGTTCTCCTCCACACCATAGCCGATCCCTGTCAGCCCTTTCTTGAAGGTAACATGCCTCTCAATAAACGCGCTATTTACAAGCCCTTCTTTCACGATGACATGCGCCATAGCATTCGCGATGGCAAGGTCTGTGTGTGGCTTGAACACAGCCACGATATCTGCGGGTTCATCGGTGCTGCGGTTGAGATAGGTTTGCAGACTGACAATCTTGACGTTGGGATCCTGGTGCTTTCGCTCAACCATCCGCGAATAAAGAATCGGATGCATCTCGGCAAAGTTGGAGCCCCAGACAAAAAAGGTATCGGTCAGCTCAAAATCATCGTAACAACCCATCGGCTCATCCATGCCGAAGGTCGAGTAGAAACCGGTTACGGCCGAGGCCATGCAGAGGCGAGCATTACTCTCGATGTTGTTGGAGCCAATCCCCGCCTTCATCAATTTATTGACGGCGTAGCCTTCAAAGACCGTTGTTTGACCCGAAAAGTACATCGCGACCGACTCCGGACCATGCTTTTGGATGGCCTCCTTAAACTTGGAGGCCATGATGTCCAACGCCTGATCCCAAGAGATCTCGACAAACTTGTTGCCTTGGCGAAGCAGCGGGGCCTTGTAGCGATCAGGACCATACAGGATCTTGGGAAGGCTGTAGCCTTTGATACACAGAAGACCGCGATTAACCGGCGCCTCCGGATCTCCCTTGACCGCCACCACCTTGCCTTGCCGCAGACCCACCAGCACGCCGCATCCGACGCCACAGAAGCGGCAAGGGCTCTTCTTCCATTCCTCTGCCGTCTCGGCGGCCTCTGCGAAACCGGGGACAGAGAGTAATGCGTCAGGCGAGCTCAGGACCGCAGCGCCTGCCCCAGCCAGGGTCTTTAAAAGATCTCTACGAGACAGTTTCATCTATTCCTCACATCCCGAATTTATGCGCCCGGTTGGCAAAAAAGATTCCAGAGGGATGATCCGCCGGAAACTCCTTCAGCACCTGAAACGTCGCCGTATCGTACACAACCACTTTGCCGCCGTCCATGAGCGAGATGTAGGCCGCATCCCCCTTGGGTGTGAACTGCGGATGCGTAGCCCCATGCCCCGGATTGAGCGTTTTGACGACCTTCATACTGTCGACGTCGATGACATCGACCAGGTCTCCATTCTTGCCGATAATATCCACCCACACCTGGCGTCCGTCAGGCCGCGCCACGGTATAGAGCGCGGTGCCGCTGATCGGTATTGGCGGCAGCGGCGTCCAGTCGAGGGTGGAATACACCAACGCGACCTCGCGCTTGAGCGCGGGAAGAAAAGCCAGCCTTCCTGCAAGAGCCCAGCCTTTGAGATGTGGAATCTTCCACAGCGGAACCTCGGGGCCTTTGCCTTGCTCGGCCAGAATCGGAACAACCCGCTCGAGCTTCCACGTGTCCAGGAGTCCCATCCAATTCGAGTCCAAAAAACCTACGAGGTAGTAGTGCCCGTCCGGAGTAATCAGGGCATCGTAGGGCGTCTTCCCGACGTCGGTAAACTTTCGGATGACCGGAAACTCCTTTTTCCCTGCGTCCACAACCCATACACTGTTGGCGTCCATCAGGGAAAAAATCAGCAGGTTACCGGGAGCATCGACCAGTCCCACCACTCGGGACGGCAACTCCTTTCCGTCTTTCTCGGTCGGGTCCGTGTACAGAGCCGGGATCGTCTTCACTAACTCCAGCGTATCGGCGTCCAGGATACGCACCTCGCCGGGTACGTAGTTGCTGAGGGCTATATACTTTCCATCCTGACTGATGACGCCCCCGATGCCCAATTTTCCTCCGTTCACTTGTTTGACAAGCTTCAGCGTCAACAGGTCGATCTTCGACACCTGGGCCTCTCGACCAATCACATAGGCGTAACGCGCATCCGGAGAAAATTTCACCACCGCATGGGTGAGGTCGCCGAGTCCGGAAATCCGACCCAGAAGCTTGTGACGAGAGGAGTCGATAACAAGGACACTGCCGGCCTGCCGTTCAATAACAACAACCAACGACGCCGTGCCCCAACGCTCGTCGTCGGCGTTCGATTGCAGGGGTAGACTGAGCGCTACGAGAAAAACGACGGCAAAAGCCTTAGCCCACTGGAGAAAGCGTACTCGCACGACTGTCTTCCTTTCCATTCGATGAGATCCCCAATTCCTCGTCACTCAGGTAGCAGGCAGGGTCGGACGTCCATAAATCCCCAGTCGTCGCCTCCGCTCTGACTCTCGAATTGCCGCCGCAAAGCTCAAGATAGGGGCAGCGCGCGCAGCGGCCTTTAAGCGCATGATTCCGATCTTTGAGGACACGCATGATCGGATCGGTCGTATCTTCCCAGATTGCCGCAAAACTCCGCTCTCGGACATTACCGAAGGCGTAGTGTCTCCAAAACGGATCGGCATACACGTGCCCGAGGCTGTCGATGCAGCCCAGCGAGATACCGGAGCTGTTCCCGCCTCGGCGCTGCAGGACCCGAAACACCGATTGTGCCTGTGCGGGGGCGGAGTCTCGCATCTTCAGATAGAGGTAGACCCCATCGGCATCGTTATTGCCGGTGGTCACCTCGATCTTCAGGCCTCGACGATAAAAATCTACACCCCTTTGAATAAGATAATCGAGCGCGCCGCGCTTTTCTTCAGGCGACAGATCGTCATGGACAAGTCCCGCACCCCGTCCCGCATAGACCAGATGGGCGAAGTAGAGGCGATCCACGTTCTCCTGCTCCGCCATGTCACAGATCGCCGGCAGATCAGGAAGAATCCGGCGGCACAGCGCGGTTCGCACACCGACCTTCATCCCCTCATCGCGACAATAGCGCAGCCCTTGCAGCGCCAGCGCAAACGAGCCATCCACCCCTCGGAAGTGATCATGCACCGGACCGATCCCGTCCAGACTGACGCCAACATACGTAATGCCGGTGTGCCTCAATCGCTTTGCTGCCGCTGCGTCGATCAACGTCCCGTTCGTTGACAGCGCGCAGCGCAACCCAAGATCGTTTGCATGCTCCGCAAGGGTGTAGAGATCCTCACGAAATAGCGGGTCTCCACCCGACAGGATGAGCATCGGAATCTTGTAGTCGGCGAGATCCGCGATCAGCCGCTTCCCCTCATCGGTCGTCAACTCGTCGGCGTAGGCGCGGTCCTGCGATTGGCTGTAGCAATGCAGACAGTGGAGATTGCAGCGCCGCGTCAGATTCCAGATGACCACCGGCCTTTCGGCGAGGGGCGATACGAAGGATCGTTCCGTCTGCTTCGGAGGCGTCTGAGGGTCTTGAACCGGCCCGCACAGCAGCTCCGTAATTCTTAACATCGTCTATTATCCTGGGCCGAGCGGCCTTCTGTATGCCTCGGCCATACTTCGGCAGGAAGCCCGCTCGGTCCTCACTCCAGTGCGAGTCGACCAGCCCCAGTCCGCACACTGATGAATCCAGGTAACATTATGGCACACAATAGACCGAGGGGCGAGCCCTGAAGAAGGGCTCGCCCCGAAGGTCCGATTCTCTGTGCTTAACCCTCAGCTAATAAACGTCGTGCACTGTGTTGTAGACGTTGAACTTGCCTGTCGGCGTGATGATTCGCGGATCGTCAATCCTGGCCTTTTCTTTGAGCGTCTTATCGTCATAGACGACGATCTCGCTCTGGCCGTCTTTCTTCCCCCACACACTGATCCAGACTTCGTCTCCGGCCTTGTTGTACTCAAAGTGTACGGCGCGCCCCTTATCCGACACCTTCCAGCATTTCGGATCTTTCTCCGGGTTCGCTTTCTCGAAGACACACACTTGCTTTTGAATGGCCGGATCACCGTTCAGGGCATGATCCACCCAGACATTCTTGCTCTTCGGGTGCGTCTTGATAAACAAGCCGCCGCCGCCCAGTGTCTTGAGATCTCTTACCTTCTTCCAGGCATACTCCTTATGCTTGGCCGGATCGGTGCCGTAGACAGCGATCTTGCCTTCGCCAAGATGCGGCGTGCCATTGACCGGACCGAATTTCGGATCGATCCAGTTGGCGCCGCGTCCCGGATGAGGCTTGATTCCGGATTCGAAGATCGCCTCCAGCTTGCCCTTCTCGACGTCGATCACGACCACCTTGTTGGCCATGTTGGCCGCCACCATGAAGTAGCGTTTGGTGCTGTCCCAGCCGCCGTCGTGCAGGAACTTCTCGCCTTGGATCTGGGTCATTTTGAGGTTCTTGAGATCCGAGTAATCGACCAGCCAGATCAGCCCGGTCTCCTTGATGTTAATAACCCACTCGGGCTTAAAGTGCGACGCCACGATTGACGCGACCCGGGGCTCGGGATGGTACTCCATCGTATCATAGGTCATACTCCGGGTGCTGACGACCTTCAATGGTTCCAGCGTCTGGCCATCCAATATGATGAACTGCGGCGGCCAATAGCAGCCAATGACGGCGAGCTTATCGGTGAAGTCGCCGAGCTTTCCCTTATACTTGCTCGTGTCAATGGAGCGCGCATCGCTGCACGGCTTCACCTCCGCGACCTTATCCGGAACTTTCATCCACAGATCGATCATCGTCGCCCGGCCATCGCGGCCGATGGTGTACATGTAGCGCCCTGAAAAGGAACTGCGCGAGATATGGACCGCAAAGCCGGTCTTGACAGTATTGACAATCTCCTTGGTGTCGCCGTCGATGATCGCCACTTGACCGGCGTCACGCAGGGTGACGGCGAAAAAATTCTGCCAGTCGCGGTTATGTTCTGGCTTTGTGGGTCGCTTGTCCGGCGGCACGATCACGTTCCAACTTTTCTTCATATCCGCCATACTGAGCTCAGGTGGCACAGGCGGGTCGTGCTGGATATAGCGGGCCATCAGGTCGGTTTCACTTTCCGAGAGAATTCCCTGCCGCCCCCAGTCCGGCATACCGCCACCCGTACCGTTCGTGATGAACGCCTTCAGTACCGGCGTGGTCAGCGCGCGGGTTTTTGACGGCAGAAGTTGCGGGCCCGTCGCGCCTTTTCTCAAGACCCCGTGACAGCCTGCGCACCGGTCGAAATAGATCTGCTTGGCGCTCTCTAGCTCGCCAGGCGCCAGCGGTGGAGCCGGCGGAAGCGCCGGGGGCGCCTCTGCGGCCTGAACCGGGACGGTCCATAGCATGCCTAGCGCCATAGTCAACAACGCCAACTTCGCTCTAGTCGCCATGTACTCTCCTTTCGTTGAATAATGCCCCCCATACTTTCATGGTTAACGCTCCTCATCGAATATTAAGCATGGTCTCATGATAATTGCATGACGTGTGATGTGCTCACCTGTATAGTTTTGTGACGCATGAGGATAATTGACACACTCTCAAGCTGCATTGGGGGCCAATATCGCACCGCCCGCGTATGCCTGTCAAGCCTTTTCTTCAGCCAAATCGGACGGCACATTTCGGTTGAAAGCGGCTGGGCAGCAATGATAGGGTAGACACAGAGCGATACGCCGTTTTTCAGTACGCAGCACTCGGAGGAACGCGAAAGCGAGAATAGGCGAGTCATGGAGACGCGAGATGTTTGAGACCATCGAATGGACGTCGGCAGGTACGGTCCGGCTTCTGGATCAGCGCCGATTGCCTGCGGAAGAGGTCTATGTCGAGTGCCGCGATGCAGCGGCCGTCGCGCACGCGATCCGATCTATGCAGATTCGCGGCGCCCCGGCGATCGGCGTAGCCGGCGCCATGGGCCTGGCGTTGTCGGCGCAGACGATCCGGGCAAGCAGTTTCGAGGAGTTCTACGCGGATTTGTCGCACCAGGGCGAGGTGTTGCGCCGGACCCGCCCCACGGCCGTCAATCTGGCCTGGGGGATCGAGCGGATGCAGCGGTACGCTCAGCAACACCAGGCTCTCCCGATCGCCGAGTTGATCCAGGCCCTCATCCTGGAGGCGCAACGGATCCGAGAGGAAGATATCCGGGACAACCGGGCAATCGGCGCGCACGGTCAAGGACTCATCCCCGATGGGGCTGCCATTCTCACCCACTGTAACGCCGGGGCTCTGGCCACCGCCGGCTATGGAACCGCTCTGGGGGTCATCCGCGCAGCTCACGCAGCCGGGACCAGACTGTCGGTGTGGGCCGGAGAGACGCGACCGTTTCTGCAGGGCGCCAGACTGACCGCCTGGGAGTTGCAGCAGGACGGCATTCCGGTCACGCTCATCACCGACAACATGGCCGGGCACCTGATGCAGCGCGGCGAGATCGATCTCATTATCGTCGGGGCCGACCGGATCGCCCGCAATGGCGACGTGGCTAACAAGATCGGAACCTACACCCTGGCCGTTCTGGCTCAGGCGCACGGTCTTCCGTTCTATGTCGCAGCCCCTCTGTCCACCCTGGATCTGTCACTGCGCAACGGGGAGGCGATTCCGATCGAGGAGCGCGATCCCGAGGAGGTAACCGGGTGGGCAGGCGTTCGGACTGCGCCGGTGGGGGTCCGTGCGAGAAATCCCGTCTTTGACGTCACGCCACACCGTTACATCACCGCCCTGATTACCGATCGTGGGGTCGTCCGGTCCCCCTATGAGTCAGGTTTGGCCGCGCTGACCGGGACCGGGCTGGCAGCCAAGGTCTAGGGTATGGAGTGGAGGCTTGTACCCTAGATCCCATGCCCTGCTCCCTCCACCCCGTCTGATGGCGGGAGCTGTCACCTGTCTTATGATGCTGCTGGTGCCGCTGTGCGCTGCCGCCCAGGAGGCGCCGGTTACACTCTTATGGCAGGAGGCGCTCGAACACATCAACACGAACGATGCCCAGGCCGCGATACCCCTGCTCAACACACTGCGCCAGCGCGAAGACTTCTCGAAAGCGCGCGAGGCTCATTTCCTCTTGGGCGTAGCGCTGTACCGGCAGAAGCAGTGGCAGGAGGCAGCCGGCGCATTGGAGGCGGCCGCAACGCAGGTGCCGCTGGTGGGCGACTATGCCCTGTACTATGCCGCGTCTGCCTACCACGCGCTTGGTCTGAACGCTCAGGCGCTGGTGACGCTGTCGCGTCTGCTTCACGAGTATCCGGGAAGCCTGCTCGCCGAGCGAGTCCGACAGGAGCGCGCGCGGCTCTACCTCGACACGAATCAGCTTACGCAGGCTGAGGAGGCATACCAGGATTATCTATCCCATGCGTCGAGCGAGGCGAAGCGGCGAGAGGCACGACTCGCACTGGCGGAGATCGCCGTGAAGACGGACAAACAACCGGAGGCCGAAGCAGTGCTACGCGAGCTGTGGCTCAAGTGGCCGGGAACCTTGGAGGCCGCGCGGGCCGGCGAACTCCTGGCGTCGATGGCGGAGGCGCCGCCCTTTACCGCAGACGAGCAGTTCGAGCGGGCGCTCAGCCTGTACCGCAACGGCCAGTACACCCAGGCGATTACCGCGTTTGCCCCCTTCTTGACCGATGACTCGCGCTTTGCCTCCCGCGCACGACTATGGAGCGGCATCAGCTACTTTCAACACCGCGACTACAGCCCGGCCATCAACCTCCTGTCGCCCATGGGTGAGGACCGCTCCCTTTATTCGGCGGAAGCGTTGTACTGGATCGGACGAAGCTATGCCAGAGTTGATGACCGCGAAAAGGCCGTCGTGACGTGGACTCGCCTGATCGACACCTATCCGAACAGTCCCTTCACCCCGGAGTCGCTCTACCTGATGGCGCTCCAGTACAGCGATAACGGTAAGCCGAAGCCGGCGGTGCAGGCCCTGAATCGACTCATCAGGGATTATCAGTCGAGCCGGTTTATCAACGCCGCTCTCTGGACTCGAGCGTGGATTCATTACCGGCAGTCGGCGCTCAGACAGGCACTTGCCGATCTGCAACGATTGCGCGCGAGGAGCGCGTCGGATCCGCGGTTTCAGGTACAAGCCCTCTATTGGCAGGGACGGGTCTTAGAACACTTGAAAAAAAAGAAAGGGGCGGTAGAGACGTACCGGAGGTTGCTCAGCACATACGGCGACGACGACTATTATACTGAACAGACCCGTCGCCGCCTCAGGGCGCTGGGCCAAAAGGCTGCGCAAGGCCCGCTGCCCACCGCAACGAAGCAGGCGGCAGACCGCAGGCAGCAGTTAGAAGCGCCAGCGCCCTGCGCCCAATCTCCTGAACCCTGTACTGCTCACACTGCAAAAGCCCGGCTACTCAAGGAATTGAAGCTGGGCGAGGAGGCATCGGAGGAGTTCCGAGCCCTCGTTGGGCGGTATGCGGACGACCGCGGGGTTTTATTTGAGGCCTGTAGCGCATTGTTTGACTTGGGATATCTTGACAAAAGCGTGTGGATCGCAAAGCGCCTCCTTCGCCCGCTGTACGTACAGACTCGGCCTGTGGAGCCGGTTCCGAGATATTGGGAGTTTCTCTATCCGCTCGGATATTGGGGGCTGGTCCAGGAGCAGAGTGCGCGTCATGCCCTCAATCCGTACCTGGTGGTGGCACTGATTCGAGAAGAGAGCGCATTCAATAAACAGATCATATCATCTTCCGGGGCCGTGGGATTGATGCAACTGCTCCCCACAACCGCCAACGGTATGGTGAACAACACGGGAAGATCGGCGGAGCCGGTCAAGCTCGACCTGCCGTCCGCCAATATCGCGCTTGGCACTCGATACCTGGCGATGATGATCGGGGAGTTTAATGGCAACTGGGCCAGGGCGTTGGCCGCATACAATGCCGGGCCCAACCAGGTGCGCCGCTGGTTGGGACGAACGGGGGATCGAGTTGACGACGAATTCATTGAAGAGATCCCATTCGCAGAGACGAGAGCGTATGTGAAGCGGGTACTCGGAAGCTATTACCGTTACCGCACGCAGTATAGTGAAGGATAGGGTATAGTGAACAGATGACGCTACAAGGAAAAACGATTGTGCTGGGCGTTACCGGGAGTATCGCCGCCTATAAGGCTGTTGAGTTGGTGCGGGCGCTCACTACGGCAGGGGCCGATGTCAGGGTTGTCATGACCGCCTCGGCCCAACGCTTTGTGACCCCCCTGACGCTGGCCACGCTCTCCCGATACCCGGTGCTGACCGACGAGTCGGCCTGGGACGCCCGGATGCCTCACCTGGCCGCCGTACACGAAGCCGACCTGCTCCTGGTCGCCCCGGCCACAGCCGGCCGGATCGCCAGGTTTGCCCATGGGCTCGCCGACGATCTGCTGAGCACCCTGTTCCTGGCCTGCACCCGACCGGTGGTCCTGGCGCCCGCCATGGACGCGGATATGTATCGCCACCCGGCCGTACAAGAGAATCTCGCGCGACTGAGAACCTGGGGCGCACGCATAGTGGGACCGGCGACAGGGGAGCTGGCCTCCGGAGTGCGGGGTCCGGGCCGGCTGGCCGAGATCGGCGAGATCATACAAACCGTCACCGAGATGCTCTGTCCGCAACGCGACCTCAGCAGCGAGGTGGTGCTTGTCACCGCCGGCCCGACGTACGAGCCGCTCGATCCGGTTCGCTACCTGAGCAGCCGCGCGTCCGGCAAGATGGGGTACGCTGTGGCGAAAGAGGCGGCCGCGCGGGGCGCCCGCACCATTCTCGTCAGCGGCCCCTCCGCCCTGTCGCCCCCGCGCGGCGTGGAGTTCATCGGGGTCGAAACCGCCATGCAGATGCGCGCGGCGGTGCTGGATCGGCTGGCCGCGGCTACGGTGATCATCAAGGCCGCCGCAGTCAGCGACTATCGCCCGGCTCACCGGATCGAGTCGAAGCTCACGAAACGCGATGCGCCCTTGACGCTGGAACTGGTCCCGAATCCGGACATCCTGCGCGAGGTCGGCGCACAGAAGGGGGCGCGGATTGTCGTCGGTTTTGCGGCGGAGACCGGCGAGCTTGTGCAGCGGGCCCGCCAGAAGCTGGTAGCCAAGCACCTCGACCTGATTGTGGCGAACGACGTGACCCAAGAGGGGGCCGGTTTTGCCTGTGAGACCAATCGAGTGGTCATCCTTGATCAGGATGGAGGGGTAGAAGAGCTCCCGCTGCTTCCCAAGCGGCAGGTCGCGCGACGGATCCTCGATCGCGTGGTGAGCCTGCGGCAACAGAAAACAGGGTGTACGGGTCAGGGTTGAGGGCAGAGCGAAGATGGGCGAAACAACACATAGTGAGATGGACGAGCTTCGCGAACTGATCGGTCAGGCGCGCGCCCACGTACGCAGGCAGCAGCGTGCGGGAGTGGAACGTCTGTACGTGGCATGGCCTGAACACCGGGGCAAGCTCCCCGAATCGCCCCTGGCGCTCGCCACCGTGCGGGACACGCTGGGGGAGTGCACGCGGTGCAAGCTGCACAAGGGTCGAAAGCATATCGTCTTCGGGGTCGGAAACCCGAAGGCATGGCTTGTCTTCGTGGGGGAAGCGCCGGGGGCCGATGAAGACGAACAGGGCGAGCCGTTCGTCGGACGAGCCGGACAGTTGCTGACCCGGATCATCGAGGCGATGAAACTGACACGCGAACAGGTCTATATCTGCAACATCGTCAAGTGCCGGCCTGCGGCCAATCGTAATCCGGAGCCGGATGAGATCGCCGCATGTGAGCCGTTCCTGCTCGCGCAGCTTCAGGCTATTCAGCCGAAATTGATCTGCGCGCTGGGCACCGTTGCGGCCCAGACGCTCCTGCGGACCAGGGAGCCGATCTCGAAACTACGCGGGCGGTTTCACCTCTATCATGGAATCCCGATCCTGCCCACCTTCCATCCCGCCTACCTGTTGCGCAACCCGAACGAAAAGAAGACGGTGTGGGAGGACATGAAGCTTCTGATGCTGGAGTACGAGCGACTCAGCAACACACAACCGGTCGTTCCAGCGCCAGAATTCTCTTGACGATCTGATCGAGATAACACTATTTAATACATAACACGCGAAGGAGGGGTGACATGTTAAGGTCTGGACGGTACACGTGGTGGTTTGGCGGCATCATGGCCTGTCTTATGGCTGCTCTGTCTCTCTTCGTCTCTATTTCCGCGGATGCCGGTCTGGTTTCCGGGCGCGTGAACGATGCCAAGGGGACATTTAAGCCTGGGGGAAGTTTCCGCGTAAAAGATTCATCGGGGAAAGTAGTCAAAGAGTCCGTTAAAACGGATGAGTCGAAAGGGTACAGTCTTTTCCTGCCCCCGGGTATCTACACGGCAGAGTTCAGCGACGGGAGAAGCGCAGCGATTCAGAGCCATCCGGAGCCGATACGGCAGGACATCCATTTGAAGTAAACGCTGGGGAGAGGTCATGTCACGCGATCGAGAAGGGGGTTCAAGTCCCTTCCTGCAGGTCATCGATACCATAGCCAAGCTCGCCACGCCTGCTGCAGTGATTGTTGCGGCATGGGTAGGCGCTCGCCTTGCGAACTCTTTTCAGCAGCAGATGACTCAGACCACATTACAAAGTCAGCGTCAGATCGCCGGCACTACCTTACTGAGCGAGCGGGAGAAGGCGGAAAGCGAGCTGCGGGCCTCCATGTTCAACAGTTTGATCAATCCATTCGTTGGATCCCAGAGCGGCGAGCGGATGCCTATCGACAGGGAGCAACTGCTGGTAGAGCTTTTGGCGCTCAATTTCCATGAACACTTCGAATTGAAGCCGTTATTCGAGCGCGTCGACAAGCGACTGGCCAAGGAGCGTATGGTGGACGCGCGCAACGCATTGAGATCGATCGCCGATCGAATCATTGATCGCCAGACAGCCACACTACGCAAGGAGGGCGGCAGTAACAGCGCAAACGGCGAGGGCGCAAGAATTGACATGTTGACCATCACGGAGCCGCCGCTGACCTCGACCCAGAAGGCGGTATTTGCGTCGCTCGCAGCCAATGAGCAACGACCGTATCAGGTTGTCGGGACGTTGAAGGAACCGATCGAGGACCTGAAATCGCCGGATGGAGCCCAGAAAGTCACGATCGTTGTCGATGACGCCGATTGGGACAACCAGAAGTTCAAGGTCCAATTGCTGACGGTCGGTACGAAGTCGGGGTCGGTGAACTCCAATGCGGCGTTTACCCTCAGTCGGTTCGATTTTCCACTGACCGACAATACCCTCTTTTCAGATGGCAACAGAATTGCTTTGGCCGTCTCCAGTATCCGTGTTGACGGGGGACTCAAGAGCATGGCTCTCAAGTTGGTCTGGTTCCCAAAAAACTATTTCACGCCTCGGGAGCGGCCGCTGGATCAGGCCGAGTTTCTGAAACTGGTTGGGAAAACGACGTAGAGCGTGGAAGTCGCGGGGCGTGAGAAACCGCTGAGCGGCTGTGAACCGGTCGCAAGGAAGTGGTAACGAAACGGATGGCTACGGTTACAGACGTAACCATGACAGAAAGGGGGAGCAAAGGATGACCGGAAGAGTATTCATCCTCACCACTGTAGTGCTGAGTTTGGCCTTTACGATGGGATGTCGGAACAAGCGCGATATGAATCTCAAGACCGTCGGTGTCGACGCTTCAGCCGTCTACTGTGTCTTCGATCCGTCCTGTGCGGTGACGGTGACCCAGAGCAATATCACTCCTATCCCGTTGCAGTCCGGGGGAACGGCTTACTTCGAATCCCGTACCTTCGCCGGCAAACCTGGAACGCCGGCAGCCGGTCTATACGGGTATGAGTACCGGATTGATCTTTCGAAGGCCGTTGAGACCACAGTTCACGTCGAGGATGTCGGTGATCTCAATTACATGCCTTGTCTGCGGTCTTTACTGGTTGAGTTTGGCCCCATCGTCGATACGTTGGATTATGATGGTGATGGGAAGGCCGGTGATCTGGCCTATGTCGTCAAACGCGGCGGTCCCGGGAAGATCGGCATCGGTTCTATAGATCGGTGGAGCAACAATGTGTTCTTCAATTTCGATTCCCCCATCTGTGTTGGGGCAGCCAATCGCGAGGGCGATAGCACCTTCCTCGTCGGCCTCGTCTCTGCGAAACCGCCCAGGTCCATCGAAGCAACGCTCCAGGAGACGTCCGGCATGGGTGCTGCATCGCCGAAACTGAAGAAGAATTTGAAACATAAGGTGATGGTCTATGCGCCTCAGATATAGGGACACCGAGTGAAACGGACCGCTTCGGAACTCTTTTTGAGATCAACCTCAGGATCGGGGATGATCGGAAGGGTACCCTTCCTCATCGCTGTAGTACTGAGTGTGATCTTTACTGCGGGGTGCCAGAAGCGCGAAATCCACCTCAAAATCGTCAACGTAAGCGCTTCATCCGTATACTGTCTCTTCGATCCATCGTGTAAGGTGACCACTACCGAGAGCAGCACCACACCTATCCCGATGCAGGTAGAGGGAGCAGCTTTCCTCGAGTCCCGTACCTTCTCGGGCAAGCCTGGTACGCCGGCAGCCGGTCTGTATGCGTATGAGTACCGGATCGATCTCGAGAAGGCCGCTGCGCCCAAGTACATGCCTTGTATACGGTCTATGGCGCTTGATTTCGGCCCCATCGTCAATACCCTGGATTACAATGGCGATAAGGAGGCTGGAGATCTGATCTATGTCGTGACCAGCGGCGGTCCGGGAAAGATAGGGATCGAACACGCACACGGGTGGACCAACAGGATCATGGTTTACTTCGACTCCCCCATCTGCGTCGGGGCGTCCGGTGGCCATGGCGATAGTACCTACTTCTTTGGCCTGGTCTCCACGCAGCCGCCGGGGTCCGTCACTGCAACTCTCAAGGAGACGGTTGACTTAACCGCTGCGTCGTCAAAGCTCAAGAACAGTCCAGCATACGACGTGCTGGTCCGCGCGCCTCAGATAGGCACGGCGCATGAACCGGGTCGTCCATGACATCTTTGAAATCAGTCTTAGGTTTGTCAGCGTAGCCCGTGGCAATCTGACGGTAGACCTGATCCGGATCATGCGGACCCAAACGACTGAGCAGAGGGCCAGGGCGGACCAGTTTGATCTCGACTGTCCCTGGTATCGCTAGCTGCCAATGGTCACTGGATCCGAGCGCCTTCTCGCTGAAATCGCCCTGCCGGTTCCGCCCCGAAAGGTCCTGACGTATGCCATTCCGCCCGCCCTGCAGAACGAGGCGGAGATCGGTAAGCGCGCCCTTGTCCCACTCGGGCCTCGTCTGGTAACCGGGTATATTGTCGGCCTCCGTACGTTCAGTGATCAGCTATCAGCGATCGGCCGTCAGGCATCGGAGATCAAGCCGATCGACGCAATCCTGGATCCCGATCCGCTGCTCGATCACCATATGCTGGAGCTGACGCGCTTCGTCGCGGACTATTATCTAACGTCGTTGGGGTCGGTGATTCGAACAGCCCTGCCGCCAGGGATCGATCGCAGTACGGTCCGCACTGTTCAACTTATTGAGCCGCCCCACCTATCCCCGGATATTCCGGGCGGGGAGCACCTCGCTGAAGAGATAAGACAGCTTGGCCCCATTCAGCGGCAGGTGCTGACCACACTGCAAGCGCAACGCCGGATGTCGCTTGCGTTGCTCAAACGGCGATGGCCGAGCGAAGAAGTTGACCGGCTGATCCGCTTCCTTGTCGAACGCAATCTGGCAAGAATAGAGTATCAGGAACGACGCCCCTCCGTTCGGCCTCTCTTTCGGCCCTCACTCAACCTGGCCTTCGACCGGGCCACGGCAGAGATTGAGCTGCTCGCTCTCCAACATCGGGCTCCGCGACAGGCGTTGTTGCTCGGTCGTCTGCTCCAATCCGGCCCACCACTGACCTTTACGGAAGCCACAGTCATCGGCGGCGCTTCCGGAGTTCGCAGCCTTATCGCCAAAGGCGTCATCCGGCGCACCACAGAGGAGGTTGAGCGGTCGCCATGGGAAGAGACGACTATTGCCGCAGGCTCCCGGCCGGAACCCAACTCAGCCCAACAGACCGCGATTGATGGACTCCTGAACGGGCTGTCCTTGCGGACTTTTTTCCCTGCATTGCTCTATGGCACAACGGGGAGCGGGAAAACCGAGGTCTATCTCCGGGTTATCAGCGAGGTCGTGCAACGGGGTGGACAGGCGCTCGTACTCGTTCCGGAAATCGCCCTGACCCCTGTCACGGCCGATCGATTCCGCTCCCGCTTTGGCGATCGGGTTGCGCTGCTCCACAGCGGCCTCTCGCCCGGCGAGCGCCTGGATCAGTGGTATCGCATCAAGCGCGGGATGGCCGATATCGTCGTCGGCGCGCGGTCTGCCGTCTTCGCCCCCCTCCCCCGCCTCGGCCTCATCGTCGTCGATGAAGAGCACGACGCGTCCTACAAGCAGCAGGATGAGCCGCGCTATCACGCAAGAGACGTGGCGCTGGCCAGAGGGCAGATGTTGGAAATTGCCGTCCTCCTCGGTTCGGCGACGCCAAGTTTTGAAACTATTCATCGCGCCAGGGAGGGAAACTACCGACTGTTCCGGCTTCCGGAACGAGTGGAGGCCAGGGCGCTCCCATCAATGACACTGATCGATATGCGTGAAGAACGTGCACAGCGGAAGGCGCACAATCCCTCTACTCCCTCTTTACAAAAGGAGGACACGGGGGGATTTGAGGCGCGGGGAGAGCCCCTCATCTTTTCCCGAGCGTTGGCCGACGCCATCAAGGAAACAGTGGCGAAAGGGGAACAGGTCCTGCTATTCGTCAATCGACGCGGCTATGCCAGGTTGTTGCTCTGCCGAGAATGCGGGTTTACCTTGCGATGTCCGCATTGCAGTGTGTCGCTGATCTATCATGCGGCAGATGCCGGGATGCGCTGTCACTACTGTAATTATCGACAGCGACCCCCGACATGCTGTCCTCAGTGCGGCGGGATCGCCTGCGGATGGCTCGGGTACGGAACGCAGCAGGTCGAAGCCGCCGCGCGGCGCCTCGCCCCGAATGCCTCCATCGTCAGAATGGATCGCGACACCACCAGAGGGCGGCACGCGCACCGGCAGATCCTCGGGGACGTCCAGCAGAGGCGCACCCAGATTCTTATCGGGACGCAGATGGTCGGGAAAGGACATGACTTTCCCGGCATCACATTAGTAGGCATCCTCTCCGCCGACGCCTCGATGCAGATCCCCGATTTCAGAGCCGGTGAGCGGACCTATGCGCTGCTGACGCAGGTGGCCGGGCGAGCCGGCCGGGGAGACCGCCCCGGCCATGTCATTGTTCAGACCTACAATCCGGAACACTATTGCATCGTCGCAGCCCGCGATCACGATTATGAAGCGTTGTGCGGAATCGAGCGGCCGCTCAGGGAGCAGCGCGGCCTTCCGCCCTTCGGCTTTCTCATCCTGCTCCTGGTTGCCTCTTCACATGAAACGCAAGCGCAAGAAAAGGCCGAGCAACTCGCCGGTCTGCTTCTGGAGCGGGCCGTGTCGTCTCTGACTGTCGAGGGGCCGGCGCCGGCGCCGGTATACCGGCTGAAAGGACGCTATCGCTGGCAGATCCTCGCCAAAGGTCCTGACCCAGGCACGCTGCATCACTGGGTGAAGGAGACGATTGCGTCGCTTCCGCCGTCAGGACAGGCCGGCATCGAGATCGACGTCGACCCGGTCGATCTATGCTGAGCAATCAGCCATCAGCTTTCAGCTTCTCTTGCTGGCTGCTGATCGCTAAATGCTGAGTGCTGGCTATTTGTCTTTTGCCGAGGGATATATTACAGTACCAATACTATGACTGGAATGATGGACCGGCGCACAACCGCTTCGTGGCTTCATGCGGGCGAATCTCTGGATAATCTTGGCATCTCTGATTTGAAGGTTATCCAGAGCCGGACGGGCTTCCGTCATTCGATAGACGCGCTGTTGCTGGCGCAGTGGGCCGCGCCGAGATCGACCGACCGGGTCCTTGACCTCGGATGCGGAAACGGCGCCATCACCTTTCTCCTGGCGCACCGGTATCCGGAGCTTCGGATGGCCGGGTTTGAGGTCCAGCCTGCCCTGGCCGACCGGGCCAGGCGGGGAGCGCGACTGAATGGGCTGGAGAATCGCATCGAGATCATGGAAGGCGACCTCCGTCAGATTAAAGGGCTTTTACCGGCAGCGGCGTTTGATATGGTACTCTGTAACCCGCCGTATCGACAGCTTGCCAGCGGGCGCCTCAGTCCAAACCTCGAGATCCGACAGGCCAAGCATGAGCTGACCGCAACCCTTCAGGAGGCGGTCGCGGCCATCCGATACGTACTTGCGCCCAAAGGTCGAGTATGCCTGATCTACCATGCCTCGCGGCTCACCGATCTGCTGAGCGGCCTCAGGACCGCACGACTGGAACCAAAGAGGATGCGGTTGGTCCATTCCTACCCTGGCGCCCAGGCGGAACTGAGCTTGGTGGAAGCGCGGCGAGATGTGCGGCCGGGGTTACAGATTCTTACCCCTCTGTTCGTCTATCACGCGAGAGGCGGCCCCTTATCGTCCGGCATGGAGGCCATTCATCACAGTCTGGCCTTATCTGATATTCGGAGTACAGTCGCATGAATCGGTATACTATCGCACTCGCCCAGATGAACCCCGTCCTCGGCGATCTGGAACGCAACCTTGCTTTGCATGAAAAAACGGCCGAGGAGGCGATCGGCCGCGGCACCGGACTGCTGATCTGCCCTGAACTGAGCCTGACCGGATACTTCCTCAAGGATATCGTCTCATCAGTCGCCATTCCTTTGACCAGCCCCATCCTCGGTAGACTCAGAGATGTAAGCCGTCGCATCGATCTTGTAGTGGGGCTGGTTGAAGAATCTCCGGAGCATCTGTTCTACAATACCGCTCTCTACCTCTCTAACGGCGAGATCCGTCATGTTCATCGCAAGGTCTACTTGCCCACCTATGGGATCTTCGATGAGCAACGGTATCTCGCAGAGGGCAGCCGTATCAGAACATTTCAGGCAAACATCGGTCGGTCTGCGATCCTGATCTGCGAGGATATGTGGCATCCTTCGGCAGCGTGGGTGGCCTCCCTGGATGGGATGGAGATCCTTATCTCACCATCAGCCAGTCCGGGTCGCGGGGGTCTGGAGGACGGTCAATCGTTCGCAAACGCCAGGGCCTGGGAGACCATCAATCGGGCCTATGCCCAGCTTTTTACCTGCTATGTCCTGTATGCGAATCGGGTCGGTTATGAGGATGGGGCCTGTTTCTGGGGCGGCTCGGAGGTGATCGCCCCATCCGGCGAGCCGGTGGCCAAGGCAGAGTACCTCAGTGAACAGCTCCTGGTGGCCAAGATCGATCCTGCCGAGGTTCGGCGAGCCAGAATGGCGAATCCGCTGCTTCGAGATGAGCGATTGGATGTCACGTTTCGAGAACTGGAGCGCGTACAAAGAGAGGGGGGCAGGTGACTGGTCTCTCCTTACACTGCGAATTCGTCCAAAAGATTCTGACCGGGTTTATCGTCAACGAAGTCCGAAAGGCTGGGTTCAGCCGTGTTGTGGTTGGACTGTCCGGCGGGGTCGATTCGGCGCTATCCGCGTATCTCGGGGCAAAGGCCCTCGGCCCCACGAACGTCTGGGCCCTCCTGATGCCGTACACAACCAGCAGTCCGGAAAGCCGCGAGCATGCCGAATTGGCAGTCAAGCAACTCGGCATCCAATCGGACGTCATTGACATCACGCCGATGGTGGACACCTACTTTGAACGGTTTCCAGAGGCAGATCACGTTCGCCGAGGCAATAAGATGGCTCGAGAGCGAATGACCATCCTTTTCGATCATTCGGCTCATCTCAAAGCCCTGGTCCTGGGCACCAGCAACAAGACAGAGCTGTTACTGGGGTACGGTACACTATACGGCGACATGGCCAGTGCCATCAACCCCCTGGGTGACCTGTACAAAACCCAGGTTCGCCAACTGGCGCGCCACATGGGTATCCCGGACACTATTCTCCAAAAGGCGCCGAGCGGCGACCTCTGGGTTGGGCAGACCGATGAGGGGGAGCTGGGCTTTACGTACGAGGAAGTCGATCGGGTCCTTTATCTGATGATAGACCGCCGTTACGAGATCCCCGAGATCGTTGCGGCCGGATTCGATGAGCGATTCGTCAGAGCTGTGCTCGCCAAGATCCGATCCTCCCAATATAAGCGGCGTCTTCCCCTTATCGCCAAGATCTCCGCCCGCACCATCGACCGCGACTTCCGCTACCCCCGCGACTGGGGCAAGTAACGCCTGCGTAAAAGCGAACCCTATCTCTACTTAAACGCATAGTTGATGTAGACGTGGTAGGCCATGAGCAGCAACAGCGCCATAGATAATCCGACATGGGCGCTGATCCATACCGGCCTATACCAAGGCGTGTGGATTTGGCCAATTTGGAAATTGAACAGACCGCTGAGGAAGGCCAGCAGCAACGTCAGGCTGAGGATTTCGAGATAGCCATAGCCCAAAATTTGGGAATGGCTCAAGAAAGCCAACGGGAGCAGAGCGCCGAACAGTTTGTGGTAACTCATCATGGTTGCCGCGTTACGCTTCTCCCCTTGGGCGCGCTGCACAGAAAAGCGCCATTGATGAAGGACAAACGCAAGCAATCCGAAGCCTGTAGCAAGCTTATACGTCTTGTCGCCTTGCAGTCCGGTTAACATGGTCCACTGCCACCCGCTCGATTGCTGAGCAATCAAGGCCGCCAACAGGAACAGACCCGCCCAAAAATACCCCTTGGCGGGCAAACCGGATCGTAGAGCGTCCGGCAGCGACGCTTTAAGACGGCTGAAGTCTTGCAGAAAGACCAAGCTTTTAACGCGCGACAACAACGGGACCTCCTTCTTTGTTCATTGCGGACCTCGATTTGGGCTTGCTTGCCAGCACACTGAGCGCCGCCAAGGTTTGCGGAGCTGTGCGCTTGGCGATTTCCCCCATGAACACCTCGGAGGCCGGCAGGAAATAACCTTCGGCCGGCCAGTGTTCGCCAATGGCGGGAGGATTGGCGAATTTCCGCACCTTTTCGAGGTAGGCCTCGTAGGCATCCTTGAAGCCTTGGCGCAAGGCGGTGAGTGTCCGGAGCAACTCGTCCATGGATACGCTGCTGCTTGGGTACATCCATGTGGTCGCGCCCATCACATCATTGAGCTTCCAGTCGTGCTTGGGTGATTGTTCGTGCTTGTTATGGCATTGGATGCAGCCATCGACGACCGCTATATCGCTGAACATGGCGACCTGCATTTGAATGTCGGGCATGAAGAAGAACTGCGGCTTGAGGGTTTGCTTGACCATCTGGAATTTTTCCAATTGCAACCCCTCGAAGCGATTAGCCGAGTTGACGGGATAATCCGAACCGAGAAACAGGCTAAGCGGGGTTGGGTTCTTTTCGAGGCTTTTCGCCGTCTCGCGCAGGAACAACGCGGGTAAAGGGCCGGCCTCCACGTCCGCTTCGCGCCAACGCTCGTCGAACTTCAACCCGATCTGCTTACCCGCGCCGACCACTTCCTTGGTCCACATCGCCCGAACTACGTCGTTCTCAGCCTTGAGGATCTCAAACATCCGTTCCACCGGGATGGCCGCGTCGGCGGCTGTCTTTCCTTCCAATGGCGGCGGGGCGCTGACAAACAGGTAGATGCCTAAGGCGCCCAACGCCAGGCAGGTGATCCAGAACTTTTGCTTAGCCATCTTGACCATCCTGTTTGGCTTTATAGTGGAGATTGGTTCCGTAAGGGGACGACCCGCCGTCAAAATAGGCGCGGATTCTCTTCGTCGACGTTCGCTTATCGACCGATTTCTCGGTCTGCATGATGTGGTTGCCGTGAAAGTCGTGGCAGCCCAGGCAAGAGTCCCATTGCTTGCGGGCGATCAAATCTGCATGGGGCACGTCGATGGGATCTTTCTTTAAACGAGTGTCCTTGTGGCAGTTCACACAGTAGCCGATCTCCCCCAATGTTACACGTTTGCCATGGTGCTCAGCGTGGCAGGAGGCGCACTGATGGGGGCGCAGCGTTTCCCGAGCCCGGCTGAAACGGGGTTCAAGAAAGCGGTAGACCGGGTGGCGGTCGTTTGGCCGCTCGTGACAAGCCATACAGTCCGCATTACTCACGGGAAGCCGCCCGAAGAAGGCGGGCACTTCGCGCCAACCAAGGGCATGGCGCAGGTTGGCTTGAATCTGCTGGCGGAAGCTGCCTGGCGCGTTTTTGTGACAGGCCGCGCAGGCAAGCTTACCGTGGCCTGTGTTCATGGGTCCTTTAGCATGAAACCATTCCCCAGCGGGCAACACAGTAAACGCCGTGATCCCGAGTCCCAAACAGAGGCCGACCAGATAGGCGCGGTTTTGCCATTTTCTCGGGCCTCCAGCTTTCACCCTCGTAGCCACGACCTTAAGCTACGTGTGAGGAACTATTAGCTGATGCATGAGACCTTACTGTATCTGCTGGATAACTTATCGGTGACAAAAAAATAGCCAAGGAACGCTCATCCCTCGATGGTAGTCTAACTTGCCAAGATCAACGCGCCAAGCCGCTGCACACTCAAAAATCACATCAAGCGCTTCCGGGTGCGGCGACGGCCATACTGAGCGAGGTCATCGCATAATACTGTTATACACCCAAGAGCAGATCATTCAGTGCGTTGCGCCCACCTGCTTCACGGGCCCTGGCGCCTTAGTAAGGCTTCTGATGTAGACTACCAGATCCTTGATCTCGGGATCGGAAAGCTTGAGTCCAAACGCAGGCATCGCCTTGCTACCCTGCTTAATACCCCGAAAGAGGACCTCATCGGACCGTGTTTGCATATACGCCGAATCGGTCAAATCGGGCGTCCTAAACATAAAAAAAAGTGCTATTGACTGAAACCCGTTCCCCTTACCGCTTGCACCGTGGCATCTGGCGCATTTCGTCTCGAAGTTCGATTGTCCGCTTACCGCACCCTTGGTCTCCGCGCTGAACACGGGAGCAGCCCCCACAATGAGCAGCACCATTACCAACAACAACCACTGGCAACAAAGCCGAGGCAGAAAAAAAACGCGCATCTTAATAGCTCTCCTTTCATCTCAGCAGATGATTGAATGCGAATATTACGGTTGACCCCATCCCAAACATGGCACGTACCAATGTATCATTCTGCTCCTGATCCTTTAGGAGGTGTGAGGTTATCAACCACGCCCAACAAAGCGGGACACAACGATACAAGCACAGATTGCCCTGTTGGATGCCTTCCTACTGCAACGCAGTTACTATGAGAGCGGCTTCACAGTTGAGAGCAAGTATACAGCATTCCGGTTCGGTCTCATATTTAAAGCGTCCGCGCCGACAAAGCGACACCCCCAGTACAACGCTACCGCTATACCGGGGGTGTCGGAACAGAGTGCGATGACGTACCGACCTAGATCCTTAGGTCAGAACGCCTCATCGCCGGCCGCCCAAGTTTCTCGCTCCTTCGCCTTCTCCTTGTCGTAGATCGTCCATTCGCCTTCCTCAACAACAGTGGCCTCACGGACCATTCGCCCTGCCCTTGACAGGATGAAATAGACCAGAGGCATGACACCGCCAAAGAGGAAGATCGCTCCACCGATGGTGCGCATCCACGTCAAGGTGATCCATACACTATCCGTGACGTGTGCCTGTGCTCGGGCAGCCCACAGGCCGTGCTTAAAGACGGTCGCAACCTGATACAGACCGACCGGGAACAGATCCAACATCATCATCAGCACCAAGCCGCCCTGCAGGCACCAGAAGATGCTCTTGATCAGCTTCTCATTCCAGGCAGAGCGCTGGAACAGGTGCTGGCAGGCAAACAGCATACCGGCGATGGCGATGTTACCCTTGACGCCGAACATGGCGCCGTGGGCATGGTTACCGGTCAGATAGGTGCCATGCTCATAGTAGTTGACGATGGGCAGGTTGATCAGTGAGCCCATCACGCCTGCACCGAAGATGTTCCAGAAGTTGACGGCCAGGATGAACGTCCAGACGCCGTCCATCACGAAGCGCTGCTTGCCCTCGGCCAGGGCTTCATGGGCCTTCATTCGCTCCGTCCGCATCTTCCAGGCATCCAGGGTGATCAGGAGCAGCGGCAACACCTGCATGGTGGAGAAGACGCTCCCCAGCGCGATGATGCCGGTCGGCTTGGCGATCCAGTAGAAGTTGTGGGAGATACCGATCAGGGCGGTCACCAGGAACATCATGACGGCGAGGAAAATCACCCGCTCGGCCATGGCCCGGTTGACCAGACCCATCTGCACCAGCATGTACCCCACGATACAGGTGGTGAAGACCTCGAAGGTGACCTCAACCCACATATGGATGTTCATCCACCGCCAGTAGTCCGCAATGGCGAAGTTCTGGGTCGGGGTCATGAACATCCCGAAGAACAGGAACAGCACCATGATACCGCTGCCGTAGAACAGCCAGGCCGGCACCGACCAGAGGTTCTGGCTGGTGATCCATGGCTTCACGGCGCGGAAGATGATGTACACCCACAGACAGAACGAGCTCAGCATGAGGATATGCCAGAACCGGCCAAGCTCCAGGAACTCCCAGCCCTGGCTCCCGAACCAGTAAGACATA
>JAHFDH010000100.1:2021-7558 GCA_023249055.1 Candidatus Methylomirabilota bacterium | reverse complement strand
GCGAAGGCGTGCTTCAACTCTGCGTCGTCGATAATCCGGCCCTGGGCCGTATCGACGAGGAAGATCCGGCCCGGGTGCAGCCGCTCTTTGATCAGGACATTCTCAGGCGCGATATCCAATACTCCCACTTCGGAGGCCATGACGACAAGGCCGTCCTTGGTCACGTAGTAGCGGGACGGGCGGAGGCCGTTCCGATCCAGCACGGCGCCGATTACGGTGCCGTCGGTAAACGCGATGGAGGCCGGTCCGTCCCACGGCTCCATCAGGCAGCCGTGGTACTCGTAGAACGCCTTGCGCTCCTCGCTCATCGATTCGTGCCCGCTCCAGGCCTCGGGGATCATCATGAGGATCGCATGGGGTAGGGGACGCCCCGCCATCACCAGAAACTCCAGGACATTGTCAAAGACCGCCGAGTCGCTCCCGCCTTCCAGTACGATCGGAAAGATCTTCTTCAGGTCCGGCAGCAGTTCGGACTCGCACAACGCCTCGCGGGCGCGCATCCAGTTAATGTTGCCGCGCAGCGTATTAATCTCGCCGTTGTGTGCCATGTACCGGTATGGGTGAGCCAGCGGCCAGGAGGGAAAGGTGTTCGTGGAGAAGCGCTGGTGAACGAGCGCCAGCGCCGATTCGACCGCCGGGTCCGTGATGTCCGGAAATGTGGCCTCAATCTGGTCCCCTATGAGCATCCCCTTATAGACCAGCGTATTGGAGGAGAGGCTCGGGATAGAGAAGAGCTTTCGTTGCGGCAGAGCCGAGCCGTAGACCGCGTGCTCGACCTGCTTGCGGATGATGAACAGCTTCCGCTCGAACTCCCGGTCGTCCCGGATGGACGGGTGACGGCCGATGAAGATCTGCTTGAAGACCGGCTTGGCGGCCTTGGCGCTGGGGCCAATCGGCGCATCGTCGGTCGGTACGTCTCGCCACCCCAGGAGTGTCTGTCCCTCCTCCAGAATGATCTCCTCGAAGGCGGCCTGGCATTTGGCGGTTTGCGACGGGTCGGTCGGAAGGAAGACCATTCCGGCGCCATAGTGCCGCGGGGCCGGCAGAGTGATTCCGATCTTTCCGCACTCGCGGGCGAGAAAGGCATGGGGCATCTGAATGAGGATGCCGGCCCCGTCACCCGTATTCGGCTCTGCGCTGCACGCGCCGCGGTGCAGCAGGTTCTTCAGCACCGTTAACGATTGCCGGATGATGGCATGGGACTTACGACCCTTAATATCTACCACGAAGCCCACGCCGCACGCGTCATGCTCGCGGGTTGGGTCGTACAGGCCCTGTTGCGACGGGGTATCGTAAGAGGTTGCAGACACTGAATCTGTCTGATCAGTCACGCAGTTCTCCTTCTATCTTCTTGATAGTAGCCGGTCAAAGATACACGAAGTTAAATATAGCCGAAATCACCCGGCAAGTCACGTGAAATGCGGCTCAATTGAGCTACGGGACATACCCTGTTTGCAGGTCCCCCGGGATGATGGACAGTCAAGGCGGCAGCGGAGATCCCTGAGCAGATTGGGCATAGTTTGATAGCGTTCTTCGATCCTGCTGTCAAGTGGAAAGTCGCGATCGGTGTACAAGATCGAGGAAATCCGGTGCGACAAGCCTCACAGATCGGCGGACATTGCATCCCGAAAACATGCGCATTGCTGTATAATATAAGCAATGGATAGGAATTGGCTTAGAGTTACGGGCAGTAGCATGAAGGCTCATATCGCTCGATTGACCATCGCCACGAGGAGCAGACTCGAGTCGGTGGGCGATCTGAAACAGGTCGCCCAGCGCGTTGTTCCAATCTTATCGACTCTTTTGCTTTTCTCCTTCCCCATCGTGTCAGGCGCGTTGCTGGCCCTTTATCTGAACGGTTTCTTCGCATGGCCCGATTTCTCGCGGATACAAGACCGCCGTGAAACGAGCATTCTGTATGCGGAAGACGGTGAAATGCTGAGGGAGTACTGCACCTACTGCCGTGAGATGGCCGCACTGGACGAGATGGGACACTTCCCAACGCTGGCGGTTCTTGTGGAGGATAAAGCATTTGAAAAACGCTTGATGCCCGTCAGTGGCCGCGGCATCCTGCGGGCGCTGTGGCAGGACGTGAAGACGCTGAGCCTTCAGCAGGGAGGATCGACCATCACCCAGCAGGTTGCGCGCATCCTGTTTGCCGAAGAGGAGCTTCGACATGAGCAGGAGACCAAGTCTTTGAGCGCCAAAGTATGGCGGAAGGGGAGAGAGCTGTGGTTCTCAATGCTGCTCGAGGGACATGTGGACCGAAAGAAAATCCTCGAGCTCTACCTTAACAATGTTTTTTGCGGACACGGGCGATACGGGGTCAAAGCCTGCAGCCAGTACTACTTCCACAAAGAGCCGGCCGAACTGTCGATTGCGGAAGCCGCAATGATGGTTGGGACCTGGCGAACCCCACAGTACTCTCCTTTCATCAATCCGGGAGAGGCGTTGAAGCTTCGGGGACGGGTACTCGACCGGCTTGTCGGCGAACAGGTCATTACGAAAGCGCAGGCGGAAGAATGGCAAAAGCTGCCGCTTCCCCAGCGGCAGGAGCCCGACCAGTGTAGAGGGCTTCATGTCGCCGAATTCGTTCGACGACAGATCGTTCAGAGGGCGCGCCTGGTCGATCAAGGGCTAAAGGTACACACCAGCATTAACTGCGGCTGGCAGCGAACAGCGGCCGATGCCCTCCGCGAGTCGATAGAGACCATGAAGGCGCGGAATCCTGCGTTGAGCGACCTGTGGGGGGTAGCCATTCTCATCGATGCCAGGACCGGGGCGATTAAGGTCTTTGCTCAGGAGCCGGCATTCCAGGAAAATGAATATCTGCTGAACCAGATCAGGCGACACTGCGGGTCGGCCTGTAAGCCGTTCTTCTATGCGACATGGATCCTGAAGGGCGGGAGGCTTTCATGTCTGGACCAGGGATCGGGACCTTGCCGGTTGGACGATTCCTACGGTACGGCGGACGGCAAGTCCGCGCTCGCGCTCTCGATGGGCCGGGGCCGGGGCAGACATCGTATTCAGAACTTCCCCTATGAATCGCTTGCGCGATATGTCGGTATCAGCGAGCCGATCCGTTGCCTCGCCGAATCACGGAACGCCTGCACGATGAGCGCCGTCAGGGACGTACGAGCAGCCGTCCAAGGCTCGCGAGTGCCCAGACTTGTCTACAAGGAGGAGATACTCGGGCTCATGGCCCGATTGGGTATGCATCTGCCGACGATGGATCCGCACCGTGCCGGGCGAGAAGGGATCCAACTTATTACGCCAGAGGTTGCACAGCGATTCGGACTTCCTGAGCACACGGTCGATCCCGGGCTCACGGTTGCGATAGGGTCCATTGACGTCTCACCCCTTGATATGGCCGTCGCGCTGGCCGGACTCATGGGAAGCCGAGTCGAGCCCTACGCCGTCGAGGAGATCGAAGGGCCCTCCGGCGATGTGGTCTACGACACCACGCCGAAAGAGCCCGAGAATGTCTTTCAGGAGATCGTTGAGGAGGAACTGGCTGCGAAACTTCAACGGGAAAAAGTAGAGAACGGTTTCAGCGGGGAACTGACAGCCGAAGAACGGAAACAGATTGAGATAGACGCTAAACCGGAGGCCGAAAAGATGGCGCTCGCCATCATTCGCGGGCTTCGCGCACCCATCGAACTTGCACATGGAACCGGGAAGCTTGTGACAACAGGTGATCCGGGGCGCGGCATACCCAGGCTGGACTTCCCGGTGATGGGCAAGACCGGCACCGCCACCAACGGGGAAGGGGATACAACGGACAACTGGTTTTACGGCTGTTCGCCTTCCTACTGCATGGCGGTCTGGATCGGACGGGAAAAGAAACAGCCTATGGAAACGACGATTGACACGCCAGGTGGTCGCAAGGTAAAAGTGCAGGAGACCGGAGGCCGCAATGCATTGCCGGTGTTTATCAAGACGATGCAGGCAGTCTACAAGAATCGCCTGACGGAACTGTTCCCCGAGGCCACAGACCCGAAGAGGCCGTTTCAGTTTTTGCTGCCGTCATCATCCTCTCCCCTTATCATGCCAGACAGGGAGACAGGCGCCTCGCACGTTGTGGAAGAAGAGACCACTCCAGGTGACCGGGATGATTTTTAGTCTGTGCCATATGCCGTGGGCGCTGAGATGCGGATGGTGATGAACGTTCAACGTGAGACCTCCGACACCGTTAGTTGTCATTGCGAGCAACCGAAGGAAGCGCGGCAATCTCGCTGTGCTTTCACCGCGGGATTGCCGCGTCGCTCCGCTTCTCGCAATGCCATCCGCGAGGGGAGGTTCGGAACCCTTGTCCGAGCCATCCTTGCAGGTGTAGCGGTCATCTTGTTCGAGTTGCTCGCAGGTAGCCATCAGGCATGGGGCGAATTCCAACTCCTTGAGAAGATCAAAGAAGCCCACAATCGACTGGAGGGGTTGGAGTTGGACCATCAGATTACTATGGTCCGAGAGGCCATCCCTGTTGTCAGGCGATCGAAACAGCGGGGGCGAACACCCGCTGTCCGCTACAGAAGCCATCGAGCGCTGATACGGGACGTTGCGGTTGTAGGGCTGAACAGCAAAACCGGGGAGTTGAAAGATTTCAGGTTTCAGGAAACTGTGTTGCTTGATCATAAGAAATATCCCTACGCGAACCCCCCTCAAGCCATCGCTCAAGAGAACAACTGTGAATTGATCTGGCGCGGCGGAAGCCGTTACGGTTTTAACAGGGATCTGCTGCTTCGGTGTGATGGTGAAAGTTTCGTGATTCTCAACCTTGCGATGTGGGCGTCGCGTACACCGCGCACCGTGGTGGCCGATCAACACTCAGGCAAACGGACATGTCGCCAAGGTCCTGCGGAGCTGGTCAGCGGCTCCTATGTCCCGTATTCTCCGGAACTCCATACCCAAGACGTGGCAGAAGAAGGGCGGAGGTATCTGGAGGAGGCTATACTACAAGCCCTGGAAGAGCTGGACGAACTCGACGTGAAATCCAAGACGTTTACCGATCAGAATCTGAGCGAACTGGCCTCTATTGACTTTATCCACGCCCTGCTCGTCGACGAGCATCTGGATCCGGAAGAATTCAAAAAAAATACGAAAAACGGGACGCTATCCCGGCTTATCGAAAAGTATTGGGTGGAGGTCGCCATCAATCGAGATTCAGCATTCAGGATGAGTGTCTCCCCTGCTGGAGCAACAGGCATCAGCCAGTTTATCTGTCCCACCTACGCACGGATTCTTAACGAATCTCCGGGGGCCAAGCTCGACCCGGTGTTTGTACGCGGCATGCAAGATCACGTCAATGCCATCAAGGCGTCGATCACCCTTTTCGACTCTGACATGTCTTCCTGGTGGACTCCAACAGCCAGAAAGGTCTGTTCCATTTCCACCGATCTACTCGAAGACTGCTGGGCTGCTTCCTATAACGGAGGCCCCAACCGATTGAACAGGGTGATTGCAAGGCGCGGGAAGGACTGGGACAAGAAAGAAACAGTCATGCGGAATACGCGCCGCTACTTCGCCTCTCGACTCAAAGA
>JAHFDH010000100.1:0-1921 GCA_023249055.1 Candidatus Methylomirabilota bacterium | reverse complement strand
CTGGATACCCGCTTTCGCGGGTATGACGGCTTACATGCGCCAACTTTCGCAAGTAAGCACTAGCCGTTTCGAGATGAATGGAATATACTAGTAGTGGATTTTTACCTCACCCGTTGGCTGAGACGGCTTATGAAAGGGGGTGAAAGAGTACGTCAATTGGAATAAGAGCGGTTGGCGTACACGTACAAGCGGGTTTCCGTGTAATAGCAACTGTACGAATAGCGTTATGGCTCTGTGGGCGTTTGTAGAGGCGAAGTACGTAAAGATAACTATGGGTTGCTGCAACTTAAACCCGGCGTGAAGGGAGGCGTCACAATGGTTTACCATATCATGTGTGAAGTTCAGCCAGACCAGGAAAAGGCGTTGGACGAATTCTTAACTGGTAAGATGAAGAAGTTCTGGCTCGCGAACGCGGGGGTCTCGAGGTACCACGTCTTCGGGGACCATTTGGCGAACAAGTTAGAGCGTATCATTACGATTGAGGTGGGCGACTTCGGCAACTTCGACAAGATCTTGGCCCTCGATGAGCGCAAGGAGCTTCGTAGTGAACTGATGCAGTTGTCCTCCCATGTCCAGAGTCGGGTCCTGCAGTTGATCGAGTAAGGATCAGGGGCTGTGGCAGCTCTTTAGGAGGAGGTCCGGTTGCCGGACCTCCTCCTTGTTTTTTATTGATCCGTGTTTTCAGGCTGCCTTATCAAGAAAGCCGAGCAGGACGCGGTTGAACGCCTCTGACTGCTCCAGATTGCACAGGTGCGACGCCGAGGGGAGGATGGCAAGCTCGGACGAGGGGGTGGCGGCGCGAATCTCCTGCGCCATCGCAACCGGAGTTCCAGGGTCCTCTTCACCTGAGATCACGAGAGTCGGACACCGAACCTCGCTAAGCCGGTCGGTTACGTCGATGGTCGGGATGGCATAGCAGCAGCCGATATACCCTTGCGGAGACGTGCCTCTGATCATAGCGCGCACTTTATCCATCACATCCTGGCGACGCTCCCGAAACGGCGCCGTGAACCAACGTTCCAGCGCAGACTCCACCATGGGTTCCATCCCCTTCGTCTCGACCGTGCGGATACGTTCTACCCAAGCCGACCGGGTGGCGGTCGGGTAGCGGCTGGTCGTGGAGGAGAGGGTGAGACTTCGGACCATTGACGGGTACTTAAGCGTAAAGATCTGACCGATCATTCCGCCCATGGAAATTCCTACGAAGTGAGTTGCCGTGATGCCAAGTCCGGTGAGGAGCCCATGTAGGTCGTCCGCCATCTGTTCAAGGCTGTACGGGCCGGGGGGGGCGCTGGTCTGGCCGTGGCCTCGCGTATCATACCTGAGCACCCGATAGCGCCCACTGAGGGCTGTAGCCTGCTCATCCCAGAGGGCAAGATCGCATCCGAGGGCGTGGCTCATCGTGACGACAGGGCCGTCCCCCTCAATCGTATAGTGGATGTCGATATCGTTGGCTGCAAGCTTCATTCTACCTCCTGTTTCGACACTAGCGACGATTGCGATGACACTATTGGCACACTCAGGACCCGGCAACGGTCATTCATGCAATTACCTAATGCTTCACGTGAGCTGCGCCGTCTTTTCGACGTCGGCTCCACGCTGTGTTAGCCGCCTGCTTCTGCACTACCGACAAATGTGGCTAAGGGTATAGCGACCTTCGGGAAGTCACTCAAGAGTTGCTTGTCTACCGTTACCAATAAAATCCCCAACTCTTGAGCCAAGGCCACAAACTCACAATCATACGCCGAGCAGCTGCTCGCGGTGACCAGTTTCAATACTTGCTCAGAGTCCACTTCATACTCCTGGTCCTCCATTAGGCCCAGAGCTTCGGTCATGATCTGCTGGCTTGCCTCCAAGGACAACCAGTGCTTGCGGATATACAGGGTAAGCACATTCCGGAACTCACTCCGCCACAGCAAGG
>JAHFDH010000099.1 GCA_023249055.1 Candidatus Methylomirabilota bacterium | reverse complement strand
CGACGGCGACAAGGGCGATATCCACGTCGAGTTCCCCAGGATGCCCAGCATCCCGAACTATACCGTGGCCTTCCACTCTGGCGCCTCCCAGAAGACCGGCGACGGCCGTTGGGTCTTCCGCGAGGTCACCGCGCATCGAAGCGCCGCGAGCGTCGCCATCGGGCGATTCTTCTTCGTCCTCAGCGCCGGCTTGCCAATGACCTTTCTCCTCCACGGCATCTGGTGGGCTTTCCAGCTCAAAAGCGAAAAACGCGCCCTCCTCGCCGGGCTCGCACAACCGAGCGTGCAGCCGCTCCCGCGCGTCTTCTACCCTGACCCTATCGCCGAGTGGCTCGTCTGGACGCTCACGCTTTGCATCTCCGGCGGCTGGGGTTCCCTGATGGCCAGCTTCGCTATCTACGATAGCTTCCAAAGCTCAGTTTTCGTTTGGCTCCTGTTCATCATGCAGGGCATCGGCGTCGTCATTGCGCTCATCGTCGCTTTGTATGTCCGATCATCCGTTGTTTCTGTCCGAATCGACGCTGACGCCATCTCCTACGCCAAGGGCCGCGGCGAGCCCCAATGGATCACCGCGCGCTGGTCCGAGCTAAAGGGCGCGGTGGTCAAGTCGGAAACCTACAGAGGCACGACCATCGAGTGCGTGGAACTCATCTTCCCCGACGGCAAAACACGGAAGATCCCATCCTCGGTGATCGATTATCCAACGCTTCGGAATACCATGATCGAGCTTTACGCGCGGCAGCACCAATCGGTGTAACAGGAGTAGGCGGGCTGGGGGGCGTGTTCCGCTTCCGGATGCCCGTGCAAAGGGTTTGTGACGACACCCTATTCACAGCTTTGCAATAACTGTGGCCACCCATACAGCGCCCACTGGTAATTGTAATGCCAACAGTTGGACTCAGCCCGGATTCCGCGGTTGGAAGTAGCGTAGAGCACTGGGCGTAAGTCGGTCTCAATCTCAACTGCGCAATTCCGGGTCAGTAGAGTGGAGAAGGAGAACAATCTCAGCTTGCGTTAGGTCAACGCCTTGGGCGTATCCAGCGTTTCCAGTCGTGCCCGTTGTGGGTTGGCTATATAGAAAGCGCTCCTGTCCCCCCTCGTCAAACTGTACATGCAGTTCGACCGGATGAGCCTTCCGAATGCAGCTTCAGCAGTGGCCTTCTGCTGTTTCATTTTTTCGATCAACTCACGGTGGGAGAAGTAGAGGTCTTCTTCAGCCTTCTCTTTTTCCCGGAGTTTCGTGCCGAGCCGGTCTTTGTCATCCATGGTCGTTCTCCTTTTAAAGTCGAGGTAGTTGGACGCCGGTTACAAAATCCTTCAGGGATCTAATAATAGTACCGGCAGTAGAGTAACGCTTCATCAGCTTCCTCCAAGCGAATCAAGCCACCCCTGGCCGAGCTTACGATTCAACTCAGCTTCCTCCCTCGCAATCGGTTTTCTAATTCTTGATTTCGCACGTTCCTCCCATTGACCCTTCGCCCACGGCTCGGCCGCGGCCGATGAGGTCTTGGGGCGTTCCTGGGTGTGCTCGGTGGCGCGCGGTGTCGCCTTGCGTCCCATGCTAAATCGGAATTTTCTGAAGTACTCCGACCCACTTTCCGCAGAGCAATTGCCGTGCATGATACTACCATCCATCCTTCCCTTGCACTTTATTTGAAAGAGGCCCGCCTGCTCGAGGCGGAAGTCAACCGTTGCCCAATACCCCGAAATGTTAACGATCTTCCCCGTGACGATACCGACGAGCATTCGCGGCTCTTTGGGCGAGCTGATCTGACTTCTACCAGTGAGAGAGGACCCGGCACCTTCAAAAGTTACAGAGAATTGGCCATGAGAGCCATCTTCGCTTTCATAACTACCTTCAAACAAGCCGCGGTAACCTTCCCAGTCAGTAGATACAGCGGGTGGCTCCGGGTACACGGAGTACCCCACCACAACAGTAATCACGATCAGCGCCATCACACCCAACAGCCACCACTTTTTCCCAAGCCATAGTGCCTGGGTGTCCCCGGCAGTCGCTACTCTTTTCTCGCCCTCGAGGTCGGATGGTTCGTCAACAATCGTCGTCTGTTTGCTGACACGCGGCTTTGATGCGGAGGTCTCCTCGACAACTCTCGCTGACTCGGCGGCAGTTGGCTTCTCGATTGGCACGGCATGCGGCTTCTGAACGGGGACTGAAGCTGCCTTCTTGCCCTTGTCTTTCTGCAGGTCGGTGCTCGATAGCTTTCCCAGCGCCACTCCCCAACTCTCCAGCGCCCAGCGCGCAACATCCTGAGCCAGCCCAAGATTATCCTGGAGCCTCTTGGTCAGCCGCGCTACAAGGACTTCGCTTGGTATCCCTTCCGAGGCGGAGAGCAGTTCTGTTGCAGTCCTGTCTTTCAGCGCGCTGACCAGCGCATGAATCTCCCGCCGGTACCCACCGCAATAATCCCGCAGCAGCCCCTCGCAGCGCCGTGGATCATCACACACCGAGACGCTGTACCGGGCTATGATCTCGCAAAGTTTCTGTTGTGGGACATCGTTGATCATATACTACTGGATCTCCCCCTCTGTTCGTAAAAGGCATCGAGAATTCCTAGAAGAACGAAAACGTTCGGGATGCGCCGAATTGCAACGCCCCAATCGAACGGATCCTCCGGTCTTGTCTTCGTTCGCTTTTGTCCAATCCGCCACACGTATAGCTTCCCACCCTCAATGCGATAATCGGCAACGGAATCGAGTGGAATGTTAACCGCTCGAAACAGCTTTTTAATGTGAATACCAGTCGATCGACTCAATCGCACAGGACCGAAATCCACCTCAACTCCATTGTCAAAAAGATCGGTGGCCCTCCGGAAAAGCGACGGATATGTCGCCTGTTCTAGCTTGTTTCCGATCTCGGCTCCTCGCTCAAGTCCCTTTCCAAAGGAAATCCGTTCGCGTTTCGCGCTCACCAACTTGAAGCTGAAAATGGTTCCAATAGGAATAAAATAGACACTCATCTTTCGGGCCTCATAGTAAAAGCGATCCACTTCGTCCCAGAGCATGTCCCTCGCCCCAAACAGCGAGCGATAGGCAATCCCGTTGGGGTGAAATGAGACCTTGACTGAAAGAACCCAAACGAACCATAGAGCGAACAGCAGAGCGAGCAGCCTGCCAGGCCAGATAAAGTCAAGATCATTCTCCGCAAACGGACTGTAAAAAGACATGGACGCTATAAGAAGTGCGGCCAGAGCCAATAGGCTCAGCCAGACTTTGCTCGGACCGAAAGTGTCAATCGGTGGTTGCTGCAGCATTGCTCATATCTCCTACCGGCGGCCTCACGCCCGGCATAGGCCGCGCTCGATTTTTCGAGGGGGCGGTGTGTTGCACGGGTGGGTCACTCTCAGTGGGGGACGTGTGGCAGACCTTACGGGAGAAGCCGAGGCTGAAGAGGTCCTGTTTAAGGAACGCTTTCGGGTCTTGCGCCAATAGATCGCTCATATCTTTGCCCTTTTTTCTAAATCCTGAACTGCTCCCAAGCTTTCTGATTCAGCCTTTTCCCTTCTCAATTCCCACTCTAGTGGGGTGGGTCTGTCTCTCGGCACCCATAGCCGGGCGAGCGGTCGTAAGGCCGGGGAGGATCTTTGCCGCACTGCCACCACCTGGTCGGGCCGCGCGGGATCTCGCTCTGCCGAATCGTCCCCTCGATCTTGGAATCAGTCGCGTCCTTGTAGCGATAGTTCCCGCCCAACGTATCAACCCATCTCTGGTTGATCCGACGGAATGACTGCATCTCGCTCATCCGTTGCTGGGTCTCCATCTGTGTGAGCCTGGCGAGAGTTTGGTGTATCCTGGCCATCCGCCACTGCATTCCATTGAGGGTGGGTTCAACAACCTCGGCGCCCCAGCGGGGAGTTGGGCGAAACGTCGAAAAGATGCGCTCAACCACAGGCTCCAGAGCTGGTACCTCTTGGGGTGAAGCTATGAGGCCACCGATAAATGCGTAGCTCCACCACGGCTGGCGGCAGCCGGCGACAAAAGACAGTGTGGGATCAGCCAGGTATTCCATCACCACCACGTCGATGAACCGGGACTTCCTGCCTTGATATGTGAGGCTCCCTTCCACCCGGCCCGTGGTCGTCGGATTAGTCGGAACCATCTGCTCGATCCTGATGTCTGGGAGTTTCTGGTGAAGCAGCGGCAGCAAGAGCTGTTCATACAACTCCTTCACCCCGACCTGGTGACACATAAAGCGATTGTCCCGGTGAATTACAGATACAACGTCCAACCAGCCCCAGATGCCGACAACGGGAAAGTCGCGGCCGACCGGGCCGAGCGACACACGGAGTTCTTCCTGATCCATCTGTTTCATTTCCCATCCTTCAGGCAACTCGACGCTTACGCGCCCCTGAGGTGAAGTGACTCTTTTCCAGCGGTCCGCCGCCGAAGCAGGTTTTGCTAGTGCGATCACGGCAATGACCGCTAGGCCTACGGTTATCAAACAAACCAGCCTTTTGAGTACCTCTCTATCTTTCATAGTAGCCTCCTCTCTCTTCTTGGTTTCCCTCTTTAGTTGATGTCCCGGCCGCCACAACTTCCTCGCTCCGCGCTCTGCATCCATCATTTTTCACCTCCTTTCCGCCCAAATAGACGGAAGGGGTGGCCATTTCTTACACTCTGATCCTATGCCTCTCAATATCTGCTGATCACCGCAGTGATTTTGCGACCTATTCGCTGCATTCCAATACTCCCCTCAGGAGAAAAATTGAAGGAGCTTGATTAAGCTTCAGATCCGAAAGTCTGATTAGGAGACCTGAGTCGAATAAAATAATGTGCCATAGAGCACGGATGAGTGAATGACCGATTGGTCCAAAGATACCCTAAAGGACTGTGGTGAGACATACCAAGGGTGTGGTTGTATAGATCAATTCCACCCCACAAAAGCGGTGCGTTTACTTATTCCCCCTTGAAAAGCTTTTCATGAGTGACCCGAAATTCTTACCCTTAGCGCCTCACCACGGTGAAACTCTTGCTGTCGCGGAAGATCACCTTGTTCGTTTCAAAGGCCACCTCGAATTCGTACGATCCAGCTTCGGCCTTCCCCGGGATCGTGAGAAACAGATTCACGCTCCAGCGGCCCGGCTGGAGCTCGTAGTCGCGTGTGACGTCGCTCCAGATGACCGTCCCGCGGGAGAGCACGCGGCGCGTGAGGGTCCCCCGCACCCCCGCCTGGCCACGCGCCGGACACAGTACGTAGACGAGGTGTTCATTGATCTCATCATTTGCCTGAAGCCGCGCCGGCAGAAGCTGATGGGTTTCCAGCAACACCCACGGCTGTGGCCGGTTCGCACATTCGAAATCCGCCGCGACTTTCTGTGGATTGTCGAGCAGTTCGGGGCCCGGATTACGCGCCTTGTTCACCATATTCCAGAACAGCGAGCTGACCGGCTGCAGGACCTCTGGAAGGCTCGCGCACCCGGTCAAGAGCGCGCACGCGAAGACACCAGCGAGGCGCGCGCGCGCCAGGCCCACGCGCTGTCTCGTTCGCAGCATTTCTGGGCGCATGGTCAATCGTCCCTTCGGCAGGATCATGGAGCTCAGCGCCGCACCGGAGTGTTCTGCCACGAGCCTTCTTCACCGCCCCCCGGCGGCGGTGGAGCAGGCGAGGAAGGTGCCGGCGGCTTCTCGGTGACCTGTGGCGGAATCTTGTCACTCGGCGGGGGTGCTACGGGCCTTGTGGCGACCGGCGGAGCGGGCTTGTTGCGCCGTGGGCGTGCCACAGGCTTTTCTACCGGCGCGGGCTCCGGCCCCTCCCCGCCTAGCGTCAGTAATGGTCCCGTCGGCATCTTGACCCGGGGCCTATCCAGAGTCGTAGCGGGTCCCGTCGCAGCGCCATTAACGCCGAGCCCACTGGGAGCCGCCATGCCTGCTCCGTTTCCTTTGCCCACGGCCCCCGCATTCGAATTGACCGGAGCGTCTTTGTCGCTACGCGCACCCAAGGCAAGCCCGAGTCCGATGAGCACCATGATGGCCGCCGCGGCAAGGACGGGATTGGCCTTGACGACCGCCAAGATCGCTCGCGGCGACATACGAACCCGCAGCGTGAGCGAATGCAACACCCGGCGGACTCGCGTGAAGATCGAACCGGGGACGGAGCCCGCCACCTCTATGGACCCCCCGACCGCCGTGCCGGCGCCATCTGTCTGACGATTCGCCCGCGCCGGGGCGTCCATCTGGTCGAGCACAGTCTGCAGCGCTTGGGCAAACTCGCCCGCAGACTGGAACCGCTGCTCCGGCGCCTTCTCCAAGGCACGATCGAGCGCCCTCGTGAGCGCCGCCGGGACGATGACGCCGAAGGTCTCGAGCGGCGGCGCTGGCGCCTCGATCTGCGCCTTGATCAACTCGTAGTCCGTCGTGCCCTCGAAGGGCACGCGGCCAGCCAAGAGCTCGTACAAGACGATGCCCAGCGAATAAAGGTCGGAGCGAGCATCGCCCTCGCCTCCCTTCACCTGTTCCGGCGCCATGTACTCGAGCGTGCCGATCAGGTGCCCCACCCGCGTCATGCGCACCGTGTTGAGAATGCGGGCGATGCCGAAGTCCATCAGCTTAAGGACCCCGGCCGACGTGAGAATTGCGTTGGCCGGCTTGAGGTCGCGGTGGATCACGCGCATCTGGTGGGCATGCTCGAGCCCGCGCAGCGCCTGGATGACGAGCGCGACCGCCTCCGGCCACGGCAGCGCGCCGCGACGGCGGATCATCGCGTCGAGGGTCTCGCCGCGTACGAACTCCAGCACCATGTACAGCGCGTCGTCCTCCCGCAGGAAGCTATAGAGGGTAACGATGTTGGAGTGATTAAGCTTGCCGAGCGTGACCGCCTCGGTCCGAAAGCGCTCGACGATGTCGCTGCGGCCGGCGTACTCCGCCCGCAACTGCTTGATGGCGACCTCGCGGTCGAGCATCGTGTCCAGGCCGCGATAGACCTCGCCCATGCCACCCTCACCGATCTTTTCGAGGGTCTTATAGAAGCCGACCTGCGTCTGCATCAGGATGTCCCTTCCCCGAACTTGCGGGTCGGCCGCGCCGCGGCCGGCGCCTCGCCGGCGCCAGCCTGGGGCTCGCGGGCGGCAAGCACGCACACGGAGATGTTGTCGTGGCCGGAGCGCTGGCGGGCGAGCTCGATCATCTGCCGGCACGCGCGATAGGGGTCGGTTCCCGTCACGATAGCGCGGATTTCCTCTGCGCTCACCAGATCATGTAGGCCGTCGGAGCACAGCACGAACACGTCTCCGGCCGCGAGCGCGTCGGCTTCTACAATGGTGTCCACCGCCACCTTGGGCTTGGTGCCCACCGCACGGGTGATCAAGTTCTTGTCCGGGTGCGTCTCAACCTCGTCCGCGGCGATGGCGCCCCGGCGCGCGAGTTCCGCGACGACCGTATGATCTTGGGTGATCTGGCGAATATCGCCCGCACGTATGCGATAGGCGCGGCTGTCACCCACATGCGCAACGTATGCCCGATTCTCGCGCAAAAGAACGACCGTCAGCGTGGTGCCCATGCCTTGCAGGTCTGGGTCCGTTCTTGCTCTCTCGAACAGCGCGGTGTTGGCGCGCTCGGCGGAACCGGCGAGCAGCGCCAGCGGATCCTCGAGGTAGTGCTCGTAATA
>JAHFDH010000098.1 GCA_023249055.1 Candidatus Methylomirabilota bacterium | reverse complement strand
CCGGTACCTGCGGGAGGCTACGTTCCCATGAGAAGAAATCAGTGATCACCGGCTTGAGCCCGGACGCCTTGACGATCTCCTCCCAGGGTTTCTTGTCCTTGGCCAGTCCGGCGACTTTCTGAACGGCGGCCTGTTGTGCCTTCGGATCCGAGAACACCAAGTACTCGGCCTTCACGGAAGCCCGGTTAAAGCGAAACGCCTCCCACGCCTCATCCGGCAGCAGATGAACCCCTGCCTTCACCCACTCTTCAACCTTGCGAAGCAGCAAGTCCTCGCGCAGGCCTTTTTCAAACTTCTCCGGCGTGAGGCGCGCCGATTCAAGCGTTCGGAGATATCGATCTCGTTTAAAACCCGTTGCGTCGCTGAAGGCCGGCATGGTGGTGATCTCTGCGACCAGTTCATCCGGACTGATCACAATACCTAATCGTTTCGCCTCATGAAGCAGCAGGTGGCGTCCGACCAGTCCTTCCACGATCTGCCCTTTCAGGTTCAGTTGATCGAGGATCTTTTCGTCGAATTTATCTCCTAATTTTTCCTGATACTGCCGGTACTGACGCTGATACGCCTGCTGATACTCCGTAAATGGAATCTTCTCGCCTTCCACGGCAGCAATGGAGTTGAATCCGCCGGGGCCCGATGTAGAACGGAATCCCCAGACCAGGAAGGTCGTTCCGACAAAGGCAAAGACCACCAGCCACAAGGTGACTTTTAACACCTGGACACGTTCTCGCATTCGCTTAAGCACAGCACCCTCCATCCGGTTCCTGATGCCGACACATCCGTGTAATGTAATGATTTTTATGCTATCGCATTGTGACAAGCGGCGCAACCCTATTTCTGTGTCGCGCCGGTGTGCGCTCCAGATACTACTTGTATTCCGCATGGTTCTATGCTAGAAAAAACGTTATTGGTGTGGGTTCCCCTCCGTTGGGAGTGCCGCCTGTTCGTGCAAGGAGCTAGTCATGATCTTCGATTGGTTTTTCGGTATGTTTTCCAATGACTTGGCCATTGACCTTGGAACCGCCAACACGGTCATCTACGTAAAAGGCAAGGGGATTGTTCTCAGCGAACCGTCGGTAGTGGCGATCAAGAAGGGGACCAACATGGTCCTCCAGGTGGGACGCGACGCCAAAGAGATGCTCGGCCGGACCCCCGGCAGCATCGTCGCGATCCGACCTTTGAAGGACGGCGTCATTGCCGACTTCGATATTACCGAGGCGATGATCAAGCACTTCATCGTCAAGATCCACAACCGTAAAACCCTCGTCCGACCCCGAATCGTCATCGGCGTCCCCTCCGGTATCACCCAGGTCGAAAGACGCGCCATTCGCGACGCTGCGGAGCAGGCCGGAGCGCGCGAGGTGTACCTGATGGAAGAGCCGATGGCCGCGGCAATCGGGGCGGGACTCCCGGTCCAGGACCCCGTGGGCAGCATGATTATCGACATCGGGGGTGGAACGACCGAGGTGGCCGTCATCTCCCTGGCCGGTATCGTGTATGCCCAGTCGGTCAGGATTGCCGGGGACGAAATGGATGAGGCGATTGTCCAGTATCTGAAACGGAAGTATAACCTGCTCGTGGGAGAACGAACCGCAGAGAGCGTGAAGATCCAGATCGGCTCGGCGTTTCCGTTCGACGAGCCGCACAAGATTGAGATCAAGGGGCGCGACCTGATCGGCGGCATTCCTAAGACGATTACCGTCACTGACAGCGACATTCGAGAGGCCCTCCACGATCCGGTCCATGCTATCGTGGACGCGGTCCGGACAGCCTTGGAGCGGACGCCCCCGGAGCTGGCTGCCGACATCGCAGATAAGGGGATCGTCATGGCCGGCGGTGGGGCCCTGTTGCACGGTCTGGATGTGCTGATCTCCCATGAGACCCACCTCAAGGTGCGGGTGGCTGAAGATCCGCTCTCGTGTGTGGTACTTGGAACAGGGAAGGCGCTCGACGAGCTGGATCTCCTCAAGAGGGTGTGCCTCGAGGCGTAAGGTGTTGTCCCGCAGGCCTCCCGATCGTGTTGTCTTCGCGGCGCACATCTCGCTGCTCCCCGCAGCTCCGTAGGCAGTACAGACAGCCATGACTCGACTGCTGCTTCGATATCGGCGGACACTGGTCCTTTCTACAGCCCTTCTCCTGGCCTTCGTGCTGATGACGCTGCAGGCCCGCAGCGGCAACTCCGTCGCGCTCATCACGAAGCAGATCCTCCTCACCTCCATCTCCCCATTCCTGCGGGTTGTGACGAAGAGCTTCGACATCACCGCAACCGTCTGGAACGAGTATATTGATCTTCGCCGGGTTCGCCGCGACAATCAGCTTCTGAGGGAGGAGGTTCGACAACTCCGAGCTGAGGTAGGCGAACAGCGCGAAACCGCCTTGGAGCGCGCTCGCCTGAGCCATCTCCTTCAGCTGGACAACCGAGTGGGCACAGAGGCGGTCATCGCCAGGGTCATCGGCAAAGACACGACCAACTGGTTCAGATCGATCCTGATCGATATAGGCGCGAATCGGGGGATCCAGCGCCACATGGCGGTCGTCACCAGTGAAGGGTTGGTGGGACGGGTGGTGGACGTTACGGCGTCGTCGTCTCGTGTGCAGCTTATTACGGATCCGGAAAGTGCGGTCGGCGTGCTCATCCAGCGAAGCCGCGCCATCGGGGTCGCTGCGGGGAGCCAGGTCGGCGCCATCCAGATTAAGTATCTGCCTGTGATGGCCGACGTGGCGGTAGGCGATCGGATCATGACCTCGGGAATGGGCGGGATCTTTCCGAAGGGTATCCCGGTGGCCAAGGTGATACAAACGAGCCGACCGACCAACGGCACGCTATTCCAATTGATTGAGGCGCAGCCTTACGCCGATTTCTCGCGTCTGGAGGAGGTGATGGTTCTCAAGCGCCCGCCTTCGAGCGGCCTGTCATGGGCCGGTGAGGAGCCTCCGCCGTGATGGCATTTCTGCTCGCGCTCCTTGGGGTGTGCCTTCTCCAGACTGCCATCGCCCCCCGCTTGGCCATCGGCGGTGTGCAGCCGGACCTGTTTCTGATCCTCCTCTTCGGGTTGAGCATCTCGGTAGGACCGGAACTGGCGGCCGCCGCCGGCTTTTTCATCGGACTCTATCAGGACTCCCTCTCGGGTGCGCCTCTCGGCCTCAATGCATTCACCTTAAGCCTGATCGGCTTCCTGGTGAGCGGGTTGAGCGAGCAGGTCAAAACGACCCAGCCGGCCTGGCGATTTGCGCTGCTCTGCCTGGCCGGCCTGCTGTCCGGGCTCATCACGCTCCTGCTGCTTCGTTTCTTCCACGCGCCCCGCCCCCTGGTATCCGCTCTCCTGTGGACCGCGCTGCCTGGAGCGCTCTACACCGCGATCCTGGGGACCGGGCTGCTCGGCGTGTTGAAGCCGAAAACCAACGGTCTGGTCTGATGAGCAGAGAACGCGAGTTCTCAAACTACTTTGCCCCCTTTCAGAAACGGATCAGGGTGGCAGCCGTGGTGATCTCTGCAGCCATCCTGATCCTGGTGCTCCGCCTCTGGGCGCTGCAGATCCTGGAAGGCGATCATCTGCTCCAACTCTCCCTCAACAATCGTCTGCGCCTGCGCCCGGTCGAGGCGCCCCGAGGGCTCATCCTCGATCGAAACGGACAGCTCATGGTCGAGAATCTGGCATCCTTCGACCTGTATGCGACGCCGGAGGACATGCCTGATGTCGAGGAGGTCACGCGGCGCCTCGCGGACATCCTCCAGTCTTCACCGGACGAGTTGAGGCAGCGCGTCTCCCAGAGGCAGGGCTCGCAATTGGACGCGGTGTTGCTGCGGAAAGGTGTGGATGGGCGCATCGTGACGGCCGTTGAGGAACAGAAGATCGATCTGCCGGGCGTCAGCCTCCAGGTCAGGCCGGTGCGTACCTATCCGAATGGCGGCTCGGCCGCCACCCTGCTGGGCTATGTTGCCGAGGTGAGCCAGGCGCAATTGAAATCGAAAGAGTTTCGAGACTTCCGCTCGGGCGAGACGATGGGGCAGGCCGGTATCGAGCGCCGGTACGACGCGTTCGTACGGGGCGTCGACGGCGGGGAACAGATAGAGGTAGACGCACTCGGACGAGTCAGCCGGCTGATCCAGCAGGTTGAACCGCAGTCCGGGTTTAATCTCCACCTGACGCTTGACAACCGCTTGCAACGGGTCGCCGAGGAGGCCTTGCAGGGAAAAAGCGGCGCGCTCATCGCGGTCCATCCATCGACCGGTGAAATCCTGGCTATGGTCAGCCAGCCATCGTACGATCCGAATCAGTTCTCCCAACACCTGACGCCGGAGCAGTGGCGGAAGCTCGCCGCCGACCCTCATCATCCCATGCAAAATAAGGGGCTTCAGGGCCAGTATGCGCCCGGCTCCATCTTCAAGCTGGTGACTGCGCTGGCCGCCCTTGAAAAGGGCGCCATCACGCCTGAGACCACGTTTGCCTGCGACGGCACCTTCAGCCTCGGCTCCCACCTCTTCCACGACTGGAAGAAGGGCGGTCACGGGACGCTCAATCTTCGGCAGGCCATCGCCAACTCCTGCAATATCTACTTTTACAATACCGCTCTCAAGGCCGGAATAGGAGAGATCACTCGCGTCGCGCGGGAGCTGGGGCTTGGCGCCCCTTCGGGGCTGGGTCTCGGCAGCGAAGCCAGGGGAGTTATTCCCCCCAAGACGACCGGTTCACCGGAGGCCGGCGGATGGTATCCCGGCAACACCGTCATGGCCGGAATCGGACAGGGGATGGTCACGGTGACGCCGATACAGGCCGTGATGATGGTGTCCGCCATCGCCAACGGGGGAACCCTCTACCGGCCATGGGTCGTGCGAAAGGTCGAGACGCTGGACCGCGAATTGATCGAAGAGTATGGTCCCGAACTCGTCCGGAAGGTCAATATCGATCCTGACAACCTGGCGATCGTCAGGGAAGGGATGCAGGCGGTTGTCAACGAGGGCACGGGGAGTCGCGCGAAAATCCCCGGGCTCAGAGTGGCCGGCAAGACGGGGACTGCGCAGGTTGTGGAGAATAGCGGTTCGCAGCGGGGCGATAAACGGGACCATGCCTGGTTCGTCGCCTTTGCGCCCGCAGATAATCCCCAGATCGCTATCGCCGTGGTTGTCGAGCACGGCGGATTCGGCGGCCAAGTGGCGGCGCCGATTGCGAAGAGCCTCCTGGAGGCATGGTTTCAGCTTCCCAGGGAGCCGGCGTCGGTTGAGGTTGCTGCGCCCGCAGCGGCCGAAGGCGACTGACGGGAGCGTATCTTATGTCGTTCTCTCGCCGTGCCTTATTGTCTGTCGACTGGCGACTGTTGGCCGCCGCCGCCGGGCTTGCCGCCCTGGGCGTTCTGATCATCTACAGCACGAGCGGGATGCACGCCTCCCTCCTCCGAAGATCGCTGTATCTGAAGCAGGCGACCTGGATGGTGATAGGGCTCTTCGCCATGGCCCTGCTCTGCCTATTCCCGTACCGGACAACCTGGCACATAGCCTATCTCTTCTATGGCGTGCTCCTCGCCGCTCTGTTGCTCGTTGCGCTGCTCGGCCGAACCGGCATGGGCGCCCAGCGATGGCTCAGTATCGGATCATTCGCGATTCAGCCTTCAGAGTTCATGAAGCTGTCGCTCATCCTTCTGCTGGCCCGCTACTTTGAGGACCGAAGGGAGCAACTGAACGCGCCTCGGGTCTTTATCGTGCCGATCCTCCTGACGCTCCTGCCGGCGGCTCTTGTTCTGCGGCAACCCGATCTTGGCACCGCCATCATGCTGCTGTTAATCTCTGCCAGTATTCTGATAATGATGGGGCTGAAGATTCGCTGGTTCGTTCTGCTTGGCGCCGTCGGATCCGCCATCACGCCCGTATTGTGGCACTACCTGCATGACTACCAGAAGAATCGGATCCTCGTGTTTCTCTATCCCGATATGGATCCCATGGGCGCAGGCTATCATGTCGCCCAATCGAAGATTGCTGTCGGCTCGGGCGGATTGATCGGCAAGGGATGGATGGCGGCGACGCAGAGCCAGCTCAATTTCCTGCCGGAGAATCACACCGACTTTGTCTTCGCCGGCTTGGCGGAGCAGGGGGGCTTCTTCGGCTCTCTATGCCTGCTGCTGATCTATGCCTACCTTCTGTCAAGGGGCTTGCGGCTTGCCAGAGATGCCCACGACCTGTTCACCATGGTCACGAGCTTCGGGATCGTCAGCATGTTCGCGTGGCAGGTGGTCATCAATATCGGGATGGTGACCGGTATCATGCCGGTAGTCGGTATCCCGCTCCCGCTGCTGTCCTACGGAGGCTCGTCTATGCTGATGAATATGCTGGCCATCGGTCTCCTGCTCAGCATTCAGAAGTCTCGCTATCAGTATTGAGGCCGCGGTTAGCCTTGACAGGCGCGATCATCGCTGCTATGAAAGTACGCGTTCAGCAATCAGCTATCAGCCCAGACTGAGCGGAGCGGCGTAGGTTAAGGATTCTAGAAGGCTGCAAATCGAGGAGCTATTTCATCCTGTGATGTTGCTAGTCTACAAGGTCATTACAGTCTCGATCCGGAAGCTGAAAGCTGATCACTGACGGCTGATGGCTATGAACTATAAAGAAACGCTCAACCTGCCTACAACCGCCTTCCCGATGAAGGCGGATCTCCCCGTCCTCGAGCCGTCTATTCTTGAGCGGTGGGAGACCTCGAATCTGTACAACAGAATCCGAGAGGTCCGAGCTGATCGGCAGATCTGGATCCTCCACGACGGCCCTCCGTACGCGAACGGCCACATTCATATCGGCCATGCGCTCAATAAGATATTGAAGGACATCGTTGTCAGGTCGAAGTCGATGTTCGGCTACAACGCGACCTACGTTCCGGGGTGGGATTGCCACGGGCTGCCGATCGAACACCAGGTTGATAAGAACCTGGGCAGCAGGAAGGCGGAGGTGTCGCTGGTCGAGAAGCGACGGCTCTGCCGTGAGTACGCCGCCGGGTTCGTCGACATTCAGCGGGAAGAGTTCAGACGCCTTGGGGTGCTCGGCAACTGGACAGCCCCGTATCTCACCATGGATTACACATACGAGGCGACGATTGTCCGGGAGCTGGGGAGGCTGTTCGGCGCGGGGGTCGTATACAAGGGCAAGAAGCCGGTCCACTGGTGCGCGTCATGCCGGACAGCTCTGGCTGAGGCCGAGGTCGAATATGGCGATCATGCCTCTCCATCCGTCTACGTCAGGTTTCCGCTCGACCCGGAGGTCGCGGAGCGCCTGCCGGTGCTGCAGGGCAAACGATCGTTCGTGGTCATCTGGACGACGACACCGTGGACGCTGCCGGCGAATCTGGCTATCGCCGTCCATCCGGACGCAGCCTACGTGATCGTCGAATCGGCCGATGAGTACTTTATCATCGCCAAGGATCGGCTGGAGGCGACGCTGGCCGCCGCGGGGGTGAAGGAGAGCCGGATCGTCGAGGAAGTGCCTGGCCGTGCGCTGGAAGGGCTGACGACCAGACACCCCTGGATCGAACGATCCTCGAAGGTGGTGCTGGCCGACTATGTCACCATGGATCAGGGGACCGGGTGCGTGCACACGGCGCCGGGGCACGGGGTCGAGGATTACGAGACCGGTCTCAGATACGGTCTCGACATCTATAACCCTG
>JAHFDH010000097.1 GCA_023249055.1 Candidatus Methylomirabilota bacterium | reverse complement strand
ATGTTCAACGTTCAATGTTCAATGTTTTTCGTCGTCGTATCCTCAACCTTGAACCTCGAACTTTGAACTTTGAACTTGTGAACTTTGTTCACCTGAAACCTTGCGGAGCAGACATGAGTATTCTGGTTGTGGGTTCCGTTGCGCTTGATTCCGTTCGTACGCCATTCGGTGACGTGAAAGAGGCGCTGGGGGGATCGGCCACCTACTTTTCGGTGGCGGCCAGCTTCTTTGCCGACGTTCGCGTCGTCGCGGTGGTGGGGGAAGACTTTCCTGAAGAACACCTGTCGTTTCTGAAAAGCCGGTCGATCGACCTTGAGGGGCTGGTGCGGGTGCCGGGGCGCACCTTCCGGTGGACCGGAGAGTATGGGTTCGATCTGAACGACGCGAAGACGCTGGAGACACAGCTCAATGTCTTTGCGGCGTTTCAGCCGGAGATTCCGAAGGCGTACAGGGAGAGCGAACTGGTCTTCCTGGCCAATATCGATCCTGATCTGCAACGGAAGGTCCTCGGCCAGGTACGCTCACCGAAGCTTGTTGCGGCCGACACGATGAACTACTGGATCGGTGGGAAGCCGGAGGCGTTGCGAGAGACGCTGAAATCGGTGGATATCTTGCTGATTAACGACGCCGAAACCCGTCAGCTTGCCGATGAGCCGAACCTGGTCAAGGCCGCCGAGAGGGTCCTGAGCTGGGGACCGACCTCGCTGGCGATTAAGCGAGGCGAGTATGGCGCGCTGATGGTTCGAAAGGGCGGATGGTTTGCCGCGCCTGCGCTGCCGCTCGATTCGGTATTCGACCCGACGGGCGCGGGCGATTGCTTTGCGGGCGGCTTCATCGGATATCTGGCCAACACGATGAATTTTGAGGAGGCCAACATCCGGAAGGCGATTATCATGGGATCGGTGATGGCCTCATTCAACGTTGAGGCGTTTTCACTCGATCGCTTGCGACGGCTGACCTATCCGGAGATCGAGGCGAGATATAAGGTCTTCAAGCGCCTTGCGCATTTTGAAGACCTGTAGGCTGAAGGGGGGAGTAGGATGGCGAATGAACGCCACAAGGACAAACTGGAAGAGCTGCGCCGCCGACGCGAAGCCGCCCTGCAGGGCGGCGGGCGGGAGCGCGTTGAACGGCATCACCAGTCCGGAAAACTGACAGCGCGCGAACGGATCGATCTGCTCCTTGACCCGGGGAGTTTTACCGAGCTGGATGCCTTCGTCGCTCATCAGTGCCACGACTTCGACATGGATCAGCAACGGATTCCCGGCGACGGGGTCGTTATCGGATACGGGATGATCGACGGGCGGCAGGTCTATGTCTTCGCCCAGGATTTTACCGTATTCGGCGGCAGTCTTGGCGCAGCACACGCCGCCAAGATCTGCAAGGTCATGGATCTGGCCGTCAAGATGGGCGCGCCGATCATCGGCCTCAACGATTCCGGCGGGGCGAGAATTCAGGAGGGGGTCGTCTCGTTGGCCGGATATGCCGATATCTTCCTCCGGAACACGTTGGCGTCCGGAGTCATCCCGCAGATCGCCGCCATCATGGGGCCATGCGCGGGCGGCGCCGTCTATTCGCCGGCCCTGATGGACTTTGTCCTCATGGTCCGGCATACCAGCCACATGTTCGTGACGGGACCTGACGTGATTAAGACAGTCCTGCACGAGGAGGTGAACTTCGAGGAACTGGGCGGCGCGATGACCCATAATGCCGCGTCGGGCGTTGCCCACTTTGCCGTTAATTCGGAGCAGGAGTGTCTGGCCTCGATCAAGGAACTCCTCTCATACCTGCCTCAAAACAATCTGGAAGATCCGCCTCGCTGTGAGTCCAGGGACGATCCGGAGCGACAAGAGGAGGCGCTCAACGCCCTCGTCCCAGACAGCTCCAGCAGACCGTACGATATCAAAGAGTTGATCGGCATGGTGGTGGACGACGGCGAGTTTCTTGAAGTCCAGGAACACTTTGCCCAGAATATGGTGGTGGGCTTCGGGCGTCTGGATGGACAGTCGGTCGGGTTTGTCGCCAATCAGCCTATCGTGCTGGCGGGATGTCTGGATATCGGCTCCTCCGTCAAGGCGGCGCGTTTTATCCGCTTTTGCGACGCCTTCAATATTCCCATTATCACCCTGGAAGACGTCCCCGGTTATCTTCCGGGCACCGCCCAGGAACATGGCGGCATCATCAAGCACGGCGCGAAGCTGTTGTACGCCTATGGGGAGGCCACCGTGCCAAAGATTACCATCATCGTGCGAAAGGCCTACGGGGGGGCGTATTGCGTGATGGGCAGCAAGCACATGCGGGCCGATATCAACTTTGCCTATCCGACGGCGGAGATCGCGGTGATGGGACCCGAGGGGGCGGTCAACATCCTCTACAAGCGAAAGATCGCGGAAGAGGTTGATGTCGCGTCCTATCGCGCGGAAAAGGTAGCGGAGTTCCGCGACAAGTTTGCTAATCCGTATATTGCCGCAGAGCGTGGTTATATCGATGAAGTGATCGAGCCGAAAGAGACCCGTCCGAAACTGATCAGGGCGCTCAGGGCGCTCAGGACGAAGCGCGACACGAACCCGCCGAAGAAACACGGGAACATCCCACTGTAGCAAAGGCAGCGCGCAGCAGTCAGCTTTCAGCCTTAGCTGATTGCTCAACGCTGATCGCTGACAGCGTATTCAGATGTTCAATAAGATCCTGATTGCGAATCGCGGAGAGATTGCTGTTCGGGTAATCCGGGCCTGCCGTGAGATGGGCATCGGAACGGTGGCCGTCTACTCGGAGGTCGACCGCGCTGCGCTGCACGTCAGGTTAGCCGATGAGGCGTACCTGATCGGACCTGCTCCTTCCCCCCAGAGTTATCTCAGGATTGACCGGATCATCGAGACCGCGAAGCTGGCCGGCGCGAGGGCCATTCATCCGGGATATGGTTTCCTGTCGGAAAATGCAGAGTTCGCCATGCGGTGCGAGGAAGAGGGACTGGTATTTATCGGTCCTTCTTCTCACGCGATCCGAGCGGTTGGCGGTAAGACGGCAGGCCGGAGTCTGGCGAGCGCAGCCGGCGTCCCGGTTGTCCCGGGAACGACCAGAGACCTCACCGATCAAGAGGTCGTTCAGGCCGTCCGGGAGATCGGTCTTCCCGTTGTCATCAAGGCCTCCGCGGGAGGCGGCGGGAAGGGGATGCGCATTGTGTCAACCGAGGCGATGCTCCCAGGCGCGATTCGCGCGACCCGCTCTGAAGCGTCCGCCGCATTCGGTAATCCGGCCATCTATGTTGAGCGGTATCTGGGCGCGGCTCGCCACATCGAGATACAGGTGATGGCGGACACGCGGGGCAATGTCGTCTATCTTGGGGAGCGCGAATGCTCGCTGCAGCGGCGTCACCAGAAGGTCATCGAGGAGTCGCCGTCGGACTTTGTTGACCTCGAGTTGAGGTGCCGGATGGGAGAGGCGGCGGTCAGGTTGGCCAAGGCCGTCGGCTACACGAATGCCGGGACGATGGAGTTCCTGGTTGATCCGTCAAGGAACTTCTATTTTCTGGAGATGAATACACGGCTACAAGTCGAGCATCCGATTACCGAAATGGTGACGGGGCTTGATCTGGTGAAAGAGCAGATTCGGGTTGCGGCGGGGGAGGCCCTCTCAGTGCGGCAGGATGAGATCCAGTTGCGGGGTCATGCGATCGAGTGCCGCATTTATGCGGAGGACCCCTTCAACAACTTCATGCCGTCGCCCGGACGCATCAGGGCGCTGCGGACTCCAGGCGGGCCAGGCCTCCGGATTGAAAGCGCGATCTACGAAGGGTGCGAGGTCCCGATTCACTACGATCCCTTGATCTCCAAATTGGTTGCCTGGGGACGCGACCGGGAAGAGGCAATGGAGCGGATACGGCGCGCCCTGTCCGAGTACGTCGTCCTCGGTGTCACGACGAACATCCCGTTCCACCGCCAAGTTCTGAATCTTCCGCAGTTTGTAGCCGGCGAGATCAATACGGAAACCCTGGAGAGCTGGCTGGCCAAAGGTCTCACGTCGGACAACGGAGCCTTCGCTGATATTGCGCTGATTGCCGGAGCGCTCTATCTCCACACCAGGAAGCGCGCGACGACCTCGCCCATGGGACAGGGCGGCCAAGGCGACAGTGCGTGGAAGCTGGCCGGCCGTCAGGACGGGCTGCGACGACGATGATCTATTCTGCTGGTCTGCATGGCAGGCTTCACAGGCTGATGGTAAAGGGTAGGGGGTCGCCGGTGCCGGTTCAGATTAACGGGAAGAGCTACGAGGTTGATTTCACCGCTGCAGACGGCAGCCTGCTCTCGTTGCTCGTGATGGGCCGATCGTATGAGGCTGATGTCGTCGAGGAAGCGGACGGGGTCTTGACGGTCTGGGTCGAGGGCGAGACGTACCGAATCGAATATCAGGAGGAGGGGCGTCGGCCCAGACGAGGCGTCGGCCTTACAGGCCATGGCGCGGGCGGCCGCCAGGTGATCACGGCGCCGATGCCCGGCAAGGTCGTTGCGGTGCTGGTTTCGCCGGCTCAAGAGGTGACTGCGGGTCAGGGGGTGATTGTTATCGAAGCGATGAAGATGGAAAATGAATTGAAAGCTTCGAGGCCCGGGGTCATCAAAGAGATCAAGGTGCAGGAAGGATCCGCTGTCGGCGGAGGCGATGTCCTGATGGTCATCGAATGATAAGGGGTTCAACGTTCAACGTTTAAGAGTGAGAGAACATCGAGGCGCTCGCCTGTGCAGTGTTTTTCTGTGAACATTGAACCTTGAACGTTGAACAGTAAGCCTCCCATACACAGACTATGGATGAGAAAGATCGATTGACAACACTGACGAGCGCGTTGGATGACTGGCAGACGGACGTTCTTCAGCCCGCCCTGACGCGCACTCCTGAGCGGAAGAAAGAGTTCCGGACAGGTTCCTGTGTCGACGTCAATCGCCTCTATACCCCTCTGGATCTCGCCGATCATGATTATCTGGAAGCGCTGGGATTTCCAGGCAGCTATCCGTATACCCGCGGAGTGCGGCCGACGATGTATCGAAGCCGCCTCTGGACGATGCGGGAGTATGCGGGCTATGGAACGGCGGAGGAGACCAACCGACGGTTCCACTTTCTGATCGAGCAGGGCCAGACGGGGCTGTCGATCGCCTTTGATCTCCCCACCCAATTGGGGTATGACGCCGATGATCCGATGGCCGTCGGTGAGGTGGGCAAGGTCGGCGTCGCTATCGACTCCCTGGCCGACATGGAGGCGCTGCTGCGAGGTATTCCGCTCGATCGGGTGAGTGTCTCCATGACCATCAATGCGACGGCGGCCATCCTGCTGGCGATGTATGTGGTTGTGGCGAAGCGATCGGGTGTAGCGCCTGAACATCTCGCGGGCACCATTCAGAACGATATCCTCAAGGAGTATATTGCCAGGGGGACCTATATCTTCCCCCCCGGACCGTCGATGCGCCTGGTGACCGACGCGGTCGCCTACTGCGCCCGGTACCTCCCGCGCTGGAATGCCATCAGCGTCAGCGGATACCATATTCGGGAGGCAGGCTCCACGGCAGTCCAGGAGGTGGCCTTTACGCTGGCCGACGGTATCGCCTACATGGAGTCGGCGATTGCCGCCGGGTTGGACGTGGATCGTATCGGTTCCCAGCTCTCGTTCTTTTTCAACGCGCATAACGATTTCCTGGAGGAGGTCGCAAAGTTCCGAGCGGCTCGCCGTCTCTGGGCGGCGATTATGCGGCGGCGCTTTCAGGCGCAGGATCCGCGGTCCTGGATGATGCGTTTTCACGCGCAGACCTCCGGCGTGAGCCTGACGGCACAGCAGGCCGAGAACAATCTGGTCCGCATCGCGCTGCAGGCCATCGCGGCGGTCCTTGGCGGGGTTCAGTCGTTGCATACCAACTCGCGCGATGAGGCACTGGGACTGCCTACTGAAGACGCAGTTCGCCTCGCGCTCAGGACCCAGCAGATTATCGCCTATGAGAGCGGGGTTGCGAACACTATCGACCCGCTCGGCGGCTCATACTTTCTGGAGACCCTGACCGATCGAATCGAGCGCGAGGCGTCAGCCTACATTGAGAAGATCGACGCGATGGGAGGGATGCTTCGCGCGATCGAGACCGGGTTTGTTCAGCGGGACATTCAGGAGGCGGCGTACCGGGAGCAGCGGGCTATTGAGGAGCGACAGCGCATCGTTGTAGGGGTGAACGAGTTTACCGCCGCCGAGCCGGTTCGGATCCCCGTATTTGCCGTCGATCCGAGGCTTGAGGAGGAACAGCGGGCAAAGCTTGCCAGGCTCCGACGCCATCGGGATACGAACAGGGTAGAGCGGGTCCTCTATCGGTTGGAGGAGGCGGCGAGAGCACATGAGAACCTGCTGCCGATCTTGATCGAGGTGGTTGAGGCCTACGCCACCATTGGAGAGATCTGTACAGTGTTGCGACGCGTCTTTGGAGAGTATCGCGAATCAGTCGCATTATAAACGAGGGTGTAGGGTATAGGGTGTTGGGTATGGGGTGCAGGGGTAGATCAGTTGGGTACGGTCCAGATGATCTTTTGTCTTTCCCTACACCCGACACCCTAAACCCTATACCCTGTTGTTAATATGGTACGTCGGATTGAACATATTGCCGTTGCGGTAAAGGATGTCGAAGCCTCAACCAAGCTATTCGAGACGCTCCTGGGGATCAACGGTAGCGGCATCGAAATGGTCCCAGAGGAGCGCGTGAAAGTCGCATTCTTTGAGCTTGAGGGAAGTCGTCTTGAACTGGTGCAAGGGATTGGCTCGGATAATCCGATGAGCAAATTTATCGAGAGGCGGGGCGAAGGGCTCCACCATCTCTGCTTCGAGGTCGAGGATCTTGCTGAGACACTCAGGCTGCTCCATGCGGCCGGGTTTCCGCTCATCGACAGCGTTCCCAAACCGGGGTCTCGCGGTACAAGAGTGGCCTTCCTTCACCCGAAGGGATGCAACGGTGTTCTCATAGAGCTGGTTGAGCAACCCAGTAGAGCCTAGTCACAGGAGGATCGCTATGGGTTGCAGACGATCTGTTCCGTCGGTTCTCGTCGCTCGTATCATCCCCCTTGTCATTCTTCTTTCTTCCCTGCTACCCATCACTTCACTACGCGGGATCGCGTTGGGTGACGAGCGAACTCCTGCCCGAGACAAAAGCGCTCCTTCAGCGAGAGGTCAGCAGGGCGGGTTTGCTGAAGCCGCCAAGGTTGCGGCCGAACGACTTGCCGCCGCCTTTCCACGCGTTGAGGGTCTTGTCATCGGCTTTGAGGGCGACCTGATTCTGATAGATCGTGGGACGGCAGAAGGTGTTGTCCAGGGAATGGAGCTCGATGTATTCCGCGAGGGGGAAGAGTTTAAACACCCGCTTACAGGCGAGACCCTGGGAAGAATGGACAAGGATCTCGGCATGGTTCGCGTTCTTCACGTTCACGAGCGCTATGCCGAGGCTACCGCGATTAAGAAGGCCGAGAAGGCTGTGTTTCGTAAGGGTGATCGGGTAAGGGTCTCCATGGCGCGGATGATTGTGGCGTTTCCCAATGTCGATGTTGAAGGGGTCGGCGGGGGCAGCGCGCGATCGATGACGAAGGATCTGGCCGCCGCCCTGGTGCGGACAGGACGATTCGAGCTGGTTGAGGACCGACAGTTGCGTTCTATGTTGCTGGCCGACAGAGAGTTGAGGGCAGGGGAGTTGGCGGATCCGAAAATCCTTAAGCAACTGACTGACAGGGGAAAGATACAAGTCCTCCTGCTGAGTCGCCTGATGTCCTCAGCGGATGGAGTGTCCCTCAATGTCCAGGCCTATTCGACGCTGACCGGACACTCGATTGTC
>JAHFDH010000096.1 GCA_023249055.1 Candidatus Methylomirabilota bacterium | reverse complement strand
GGCCGCAGCCATCGCGGCCCTGTATGGGCCCCTGCACGGCGGGGCCAATGAGGCGGTGCTCCGGATGCTGAAGGAGATCGGATCGGTGGATAAAGTGGCCGCGCATATCAAGAGGGTCAAGTCCGGCGAGGTGCGGTTAATGGGATTCGGGCATCGGGTCTACAAGAATTACGATCCCAGAGCCAAGGTCATCAAGCGGCTGGCTGAGGAGGTCTTTGAGGTCACGGGGAAAAATCCCTTATTGGAGGTCGCGCTCGAGCTCGAGAGAATTGCGCTGCAGGACGAGTATTTCATTGCGAGAAAACTCTACCCGAACATCGACTTTTATACCGGATTGATCTATGACGCGATGAAGTTCCCCATGGACATGTTCCCGGTACTCTTCGCCATCCCCAGGACAGCCGGGTGGGTTGCCCAGTGGGAGGAGATGCTTCTCGACCCGGAACAGAAGATCGCACGTCCCAGGCAGATCTATCTCGGTCAACAACGGCGCGACTATTACCCGATAGCCGAACGACCGAGTCGGGCGCCGGGAAGAGAGTGATGCATGGCGTATGGCCATCATCACCCTCTCCAGACAGATCGGAAGCGGCGGCGATGAGATCGCTGCCAGGCTGGCCACCGAGCTTGGGTTTACGCTCGTGGACCACACCGCGCTCGTGGAGTTGCTGAACGCGCAAGATCTCTCGCAGCCGGACATCGACGCGGCGGATGAACAAGAGTTCGAGGAGGCGCGAGCGCACCGCGAGTCGGACCAGGTCTACGTCGATCTCCTGCCCGCGTTAATTACGGATCTCGCCACCGAAAAAGACCTGGTGGTGCTGGGCCGCGGCGGTCAATGTATGTTCCGTGGGTTTCCGGGCGCGTTACACGTGCGAGTGGTGGCCGGCACGAAAGAACGGGCCAGACGCCTCATGAACGAACGCGGCTTGGATGAGCAGGCTGCGATTCGTCTGGTCGAGGAGAGCGATGAGACCAGACGGCGCTTCATCCAGTATCACTATGGGGAAGATATTGATGTTGCCGTTCACTACGATCTTGTCGTGAACACCGATCGCCTGAGCGTAGAAGCGGCGACGCGCCTCATCCGGCTTGCCGTAGAGATGGTCGACCTCATGGGGAAGGGGCGGGACATCGAGCGTTGGCTTGAGACGGCCCGTCCACTCCCTTTCGCTCACCCCAGCGAGGCCGAGTTTGCGAAGGTCCTGGATTTCTACCAGATACGATGGGAGTACGAACCTCGAACATTTCCTCTCGCCTGGGATGAGGCGGGCAATGCGACCGAAGCCTTCTCGCCGGACTTTTATCTGGTTGATTTCGACCTGTTTATCGAACTGACCACGCTGAAGCAGAGACTGGTCACAGAGAAGAATCGGAAAATCAGACGACTTCGAGAGTTGTATCCGGAGGTCAAGCTGAAGGTGTTTTATGGGAGAGACTATCGGAACTTACTTACGAAGTATGGCCTTGACAAAAAAATTAGCTCCAAGTGACCTTTTGGTCTCCACGTTTTCCCGGGCAAACAACTTCTCGCTTCCCCTGGGTTGCCATAACTTTTTCACCAGCGTAACCAGCCTGATGTGTTCACTTCAAACCCAGGACTTTCTGAAACACCCCGGTACTTGGTGGTAGCCTCCAGACCTCTTGGAGCTATTTAATATATAGGACAAGCCCTGATTATTGTCAAGGGGGCGTAGATCAATTGTCCGTCATTTTCTTGGAGTCGAGATGGACCACAATATGATTCAGGACCTCGCTGAGGTATTAATATCCGAAGAGGCGATTGCGCATCGCATCGGAGAACTGGGCGCTGAAATTTCACGGGATTACGTCGGCAAAGAGCTTGTCCTGGCCGGTGTGCTGAGGGGAGCCTCGTTCTTCCTGGCCGATCTGGCGAGAGCCATCTCTATCCCACTCATCATCGATTTTATTTCTATTTCGAGCTATGGTCCGGCAACCAAAGCCTCCGGCGTCGTAGGCATCAGAAAAGACCTCGATGAAAGCATCGGGGGCCGGGACCTCCTTGTCATAGAGGATATTGTGGACACCGGCCTCACGCTGAGTTACCTGCTGAAGATCTTTCGCGCCCGTCAGCCGTCCAGCCTGCAGGTCTGCACGTTTTTGGACCGGAAGGTGCGGCGCATTATTGACCTCCCCATTGCCTATCGGGGATTTGACATTCCTGAGAAGTTCATCGTCGGCTACGGCCTCGATTACCAACAGCGCTATCGCAACCTTCCCTGTATTGGTGTCCTGAAACCCGAGCTGATGGTCGGCTAAGGGATAAGCCGGGTTCTCGACATTCTCTTCCAGATATGGTAGAAGAGTCTCGTTTCTTTTCCGTTCTCGCGATGCCGGGGTGGTGAAACTGGTAGACGCACGGGACTCAAAATCCCGCGGGCTTCGGTCCATGAGGGTTCGACTCCCTCCCCCGGCACCACTAATTTTCATGAGTTATGACCTATATCATTTGCTCGTCTTGCGTCCTTCCCGCGAAATTGTGAAAGTTCTGTGGAACTTCTTCTGGACGGCGTCGCTCGATTGTGAGCGTCGGGTTTCCAGTTGATGAAACGCTGACAGCTTTTCGGCGGCCTCCCGAAGCATCACTTTGTCCACGATCAGAAGCTCCGGTGTAAAGGTGAACGTCCGGCCCTCTTTGTTTTTCCTTTCAAGTATAAAGTCACTTGAAATGTTAATATATACTTGACAAGTAAATAATACTTCGTAACTATATGTATCATACCGGTATGTGATTCAATGGATCAGAAACGGCCTCTACAGAGTTCCCGTCACACCTCGTCCCGTCACGGGGTGCAGCGGGTCCTTCATCTCCTGGAGCAGCGAGGATTTCTGCTGCGCGAGGTAGACGTGCGCCTCCCGGCCGACGGCCTGAGCCATGGCCTGCGTCTCGACTGCCTCATGAGTCGCGAGGAGCGGAGTTTCGCCGTTGAGGTGAAGGTCGCGCGTGCGTTCGCAGACTGGGTATTCCACTGGATGGCGCGTCCCATTCTCGCGCTCCAGGCGGCTCACCGGCTCAAGCGCTGGGAGCCGATGCTCGCCATCTATGTAGATGCCATCGACCCGCGGATTGTTCGACGATTCAAGGGCCAGATCGCGCTCTACGCGCCGAACCTCTGGTGGGTGGTGGCCGATGCGCACGGGAGTGTTGTCGCGCATCTCCCCAGTGGCGACGAGGAAGCGATCGGGGATCTCCATTCGCCTCGGCCCGGTTACGCGTCGGCAACACTCTCCTTTGGTGATCTCGACCAGTGGCTCCTCAAGGTCTTGCTCTTCGCTCGACCGCAAGCGGTAGGGTGGGGTGGGCCACGAGGTCCAATCAGGAACCTCGCCCAACTCGCCACACTCGCCGCGGTCTCTCCGCCCTTGGTCTACCGATGGGCCGCCGCGATGGAGCGCCGTGGCTACCTGGCGAAACGGATGGGGAGAGTCCCGGTCCTCGTCAACCTGGACGCCCTCCTTGCGGAATGGCGCGGCCGGTATCGCGTGAGCGACAACACACCGATCCTGTGCAACTCGGTGTTTGGCGAGCATGCGGATGCATCTTTCGGCGACGCATTCCTGAACCGCCTGCGCCATCTGTCCGACAGCGCGCCTCCGTGTGCGCTCACGGGGCACCAGGCCTGCCGACTCTACTCCCTCAAGCATTCAGACGCTCGCTCGATCCACCTCTATTATGCCGGTGAGCCTTCGGTCCTCATGGACGCCCTGCAGTTGGTGCCGAGCGACAACCCCGTGGCCCCGGTCGTCCTCCTCCAGCCCAGACATCGCCGGAGCGTCTTCGGCGGCGTCTCCCGCGTGGAGGATGTGCCGGTGTGTGACATCCTGCAAGTCTACCTCGACCTCTACCATCTCCCCGATCGGGGTCGTGAGCAAGCCGACTTCGTGCATGAGCGCATCCTGGGGCCGCTGATCCGCAGCGCCGTGGAGTTGCTGGATGGAATATAGTTCTCCGGATGCCTTCCTGGCTCACGTCCTCTGGACCTTCCGGTCCTACCTCGACACGGTGGTCCTCGTGGGCGGATTCGCGGTACGTCTCTACGAGAGTCACCCTCGGGCTGCTCCCGCAACGGTTCGCGTGCTCCGGACCTTCGACGCGGACCTTGCCACCGCGAGCGGTGGAATCCCGCTGGCCGGCGAGAGTCTGGGTGCGCTCGCTGAAGCCGCTGGGTTCCAGGCGGACTTCCGCGGGGACCATATCCCCCCGATCATGAAGTTTATCCCCAGAGGAGCCCTCGCCAGGAGGGGTGGAGGAGACCAGTACACGGTCGAGTTCCTGACCCCTATGACCGGGGCACCGGTCCGTCGTCGTGGGAGGGCAGTCGTGACGAGCGACATCCAGGCAGGCGTCACGGCCCAGCGCCTGCGCTACCTCGATCTGCTCCTCGAGCGCCCGTGGCGCGTCTCACTGGCAGGGCTTCCGGGAATCTCCGAGGAGGCTCGCACACTTGAGGTACGCCTCCCCCACCCCGGTTTCTTCATTGTGCAGAAGATCCTCATCTCCGAGGAGTTGAACCGCCAAGACAAGCGCCCGAAAGACATGGCCTACGTCCACCAGGTCGTGAGCTTGTTCAGGCGCGAACTCCTTGCGCTGGCCGAGGACGTCCGAGTGCAGATGGGCGCGAACCCCGCCTGGCGCAAGTGGCTCGAGCGGTTCAGGCGTCTTGCCGGCTCCCTCTTCGGCGGCCCGACAGCCGCTGGCGTTACGGAGGCCCACACGGTCCTTCGAGCCGAGATGGCGGGCTCGGGCTTGGAGGTGCCGAGTCCGCAGATGATCCACGCTGGCGTCAGTCGCTTCCTCAAGAACTGCTAGGCCCGTTGAGCGCAGACGAGTTCACGATTCACCGGTGAGCACATTAGCTCTCCTCCGAGGATCGTGACAGTAGGTAGAATTTAGGAATGTCCCCAATCCTAGCAGGCGAGCCATGGCCAACAAGAACAAACTAATAACAGACACAGACCTCGGTCGTCTCATCAAGGAAGTGGAAGATGGACCAGACGAGCAGAGTACAACTCCAACGAAAACGGTCTTAGTGTTGGGTGCGGGCGCCTCCAGTGGTAGTCAGTTCGCGGAGGACCCGGTCCGCCCACCCCTCGTTCAAGATTTTTTCAAGTGCGCCAAAGCTCTTGAGGTGCTGGGCAGCGGAGAGTTCGAACCACTCTGGCAGTTTGTTGAAGACGAGATGGGGCTCGCAAAAGATCGGCTCACGGATCTGGAGGCTCAGGGTTATTCGAATATCGAGCAGCTCTACTCGCTCATCGAGAAAGTTGAAGCCGATGGCCCTCACCGTCGACTAGTGGAAAAACTGCTCTACGAGGTCATTACGGCAGCAACACAACCCTATAAGACGAAGAGCTGTGGCTATCATGACAAGATCTTGCGAGCGCTACGTCCGGACTTGATTCTGAGTTTCAACTACGATTTGATTGCGGACCGTTCGCTTGAGACGGTGTATCCTGGTTGGGAGCTTAGCCGTATTGCGGAGTTTGACCAGGTCTACGACGGCGCACAATTCGTGTCGGCTGAGGACTACCTCAAGGGACAGACAGTGCTACCGCAAGATCGTTTCCCGCGATATGTAAAGGTCCACGGCTCGCTGAATCACTACTATTATAATTAGCTATGGGAGCAGACAAGGGCGAGGAAGCGGTGGGTCGAGCGGCGGACTGATTGCATCGTGCCACTAGAATATGCGTTCGATATTGGCCGCATCTACAAATCACGTCCTCTGTGCGAGTATGCGCCGTCAACGCAGTTCACGACCACCGATTGGGCTTATGATGAGCAGCGTGCGGAGTTGAAACTCAAGCTGACCCCCCCGACTTATATGAAGCCTCTTTATGATTTGCCGGATATCGAAGAGCAATTAGTCAAGGCGAGACGGCTTATCTTTATCGGTTACTCAATGGCGGATATCGATTTGGAAGCCATTAGATTGTTCCGGCGGGCTTACCACAGGCATCGCTCGAAAGCGGAGCTACTTGTTGAGGTGGTCAATAGGAATCAGGCCGTTTTCGAAAAACTCAGGGCGATGTACCATGAATCATCTGTGAGTAAAGCAGCCGATACTGTCGCGGAGTTTGCGGAGGGATATCTGGGCACCGCGAGCTGGGGGATACGATAACTTGCCTCAACTGGCAAATTTGCGAGCTTTGTGCTGGAAGTGAGCGTTGAGTCTGGCGATGAAGCGGACGGTTGCCTTCAGCGCTTGGCGCATATCGCCGTGACATTAGGCAGCACGTGAAGGATGTGTCCGTGCACTCGGTCTACGAAACCCAGTCCGTCATCGGCATTGGCTCGGCCGTGATCATCATTTGTTGTGGCCAGCGCAGCGACATCCGATTCGCGGAGCACCACATTCTTGTGTCCCGAGACAACTGTCGACGGCTCTCAGTACGCTTAACGCCCCAGATCTCGCCCCTAACCGCAGCCCAAGAGCCCCTCACCGAAGGCATGCTACGCAGTCAGGGTCTTTTGTTCGCGGTTCATCGCCTACAGGCTTACGTCGACGAGCGCTACCTGAAATCAGGCGGTACCATCCCCTTCCCATCACCGGTTCAGGTGCGCGATGCTGATGACGGCGCAATACGCGCTTTGCGGTACGCTGCCCTCTGCGACGCGCAGTTGACCGCCATTGTTGCGACTACTTGGTGTGCGAGACTCGGTGACGTTCTAAGGAACGTCAAGACTCTACCGATAATCTCTACCACCGAGCTGAGCTAGTCAGCGTGCGTGCCGCCTAACTGGGGCGTGAAGCTGACGTGCTCGCCGGACGCTGTTGGACGTACGCTGGGGCGCAGCGTTGGGAGGGGCCGGGTCATGGGTTTTTCATCGGGATGAGGATGAGTTTCCGGGGACATCTCGAGCCTGAAGGCCTTGGATGCAGGAGGACGAGGATGTCCTATCTGCTCGATTCTATTACGACTTTCCAGCATCTTCCGTTGACAACGGCGTCGGTTTGCCCTATTAGGGGTCCGCTCCCCCGGCACCACAACCATCCGCTGTCGCGATCGTCTCTTGCAGGATCCACGTACCGAACGACAATACAAAACTTCTTGCCTTAGGTACGGCTCTCTGATATAAGGCGAACGCATCTTACACGGCATTGATCCGGTTGGGGGCGCCGCGTGCCTGCCTGTGCGTAGAGCCGCACGCAGGCGGGCTGCGCCCATTCCTGGCAGGGCACGTCCTGCCCCTACAGAGAGTTTTTCGGCGCCCTCACGAGGTCTTTGTTGATGCCACGCTACCTCTTGCCCGTATTGTTAATACTCCTCTTTCTTGCCTGGCCCTGGTTCACGCCGGCGGCCTTGGCGCAGGACACAGAATCCAAGGGTCTCCTCGACAAAATTAATGAACTGAAATCGGTCGTTCGGATCGAGGCGAATGAACTCGGCCGTCGCGAGCGCGACAAGGTCACCATTGGCAGAGGCGACGTCCGAATTCAGACGGAGAGCCGCATCCTCAATGCCGATGAGGTTGAGGTAGATGAGGTGCAGGAAATTATCCGGGCCAAAGGGAGGGTGCAACTTATCGATGGGGCAGCCCGTCTGGACGGCGATCGGTTCGAATACCATTACCGCACCAATACGGGTGTCATGTATCAGGCTAGAGGTGCGATCCCCCCAGCAACCGTCTTTCAGGGCGTGGAAATCCATAAGGAAGGGGATCGCCAGTATCGACTAGTTGACGGTAGTTTCACGACGTGCCGTATCTGCCAACCCGAACCTGGCGGTGTCGATTGGGAGATTCACGCGAAAGAGGCGTTTCTTGAACAGGACGAGTACTTTGAGGCAAAGTCTGCGATCTTCCGGATTCGGGGCATCCCGTCCCTGTATACCCCGTACGTT
>JAHFDH010000011.1 GCA_023249055.1 Candidatus Methylomirabilota bacterium | reverse complement strand
GTTCCCTCTTTCTTTTCCTGGCGTTGCCGTTCGGTAAAGCTTACGGCCAGGAACAGGCGCAGGTCAAACAGCTCGACATCAAGGGAAGCCGCAAGATCGACGAGGCCACCATCCGGTTCAAACTCAGGACCAGGGTTGGAGAGCCGTTCTCTCTGGAAAAGATCAGGGAGGATGTTAAGACGGTCTATCGATTGGGCTTCTACGACGACGTGGCTGTAGATGCCGAAGTCTTTGAGGGAGGTCTGAAGATCACCTTCATCCTGACCGAAAAGCCATCCATCCGGGAAGTAAAGATCCGAGGGAATAAAGAGCTCGCGACCGATAAGATCAAAGAGAAGCTGACACTGACCGAGGGCGGGGTATTCAATCCGCAGACCGTCGCCGCGAACGTAGAAAAGGTCAGGCAGTTTTACGAAGAAGAGGGGTATTACCAGGCAAAGGTTCTCCCGCAGACAGATAAAACCCCGGAGGGAGACATCTCGATTACCTTCGAGATCAAAGAGGGGGGCAAGTTTGAGATTTCCACCATTCGGATCCTTGGAGCCAAAGGGTTAAGCGAGGACGAGATCAAGGCGCGCATCAGCACCAGGGAACTGTTCCTGTTTTACTTTTTTGGAACGTTGAAACGTGATGAGTTGCAACGCGATCTCGATCGGATTAAGGCGTACTACCTGGATAACGGCTATCTCGACGTAAAAGTCGGAGAGCCGGAAATTCGGGTCGTTGAGGCAAAGCAGAAGCTTGAGATTAGCATCCGCGTGGAAGAGGGCCCGCAGTATCGGGTCGGAGAGTTGGGGGTCACAGGCAACACGGTTTTTTCCACCGAGGATGTGTTGAAGCCGCTTCAGATCGCCAGGCAGGGCATTTTCAGCCGGGAGGTGCTCCAGCGGGACATACTGGCCGTGACTGACCGGTATTCGGAGCGCGGCTATCTCTTCGCCGATATCGCTCCGACCATTAACACCGATCGAGAGAACCACATTGTGGATGTGGGATTGGAGATCAGTGAAGGGAAACAGGCCTTCCTGGAGCGGATCGAGATCGTAGGCAATGCAAAGTCTCGAGACAAAGTCATTCGACGCGAGATCCCTCTGAACGAGGGCGACCTGTACAATGGCCGTCTGCTGGCGCGCGGTCGCCAGAATCTGAACAACCTGGGTTTCTTCGAGGACGTGAAGATCGAGACCCGTCGCGGTACGGCCGAGGATCGGGTGGACATCGATGTGTCGGTGAAGGAGAAGCCGACCGGTTCGTTCAGCATTGGGGGCGGCTTCAGCTCGATTGACGGGATTCTGGGTTCGGGTTCTATCTCCCAGAACAATTTTCTGGGATTAGGGCAGCGGGTTTCGGTTTCAGCGCAGCTTGGCGCCAGGGCGAATCGGTATGTCCTGGACTTCTTCGATCCCCACATCCTGGATACCGAGACCTCGCTTGACTTTTCAGTGTTCAATCAGCGCCTCCTCTTCAACCAGCAGGTTGGCTTCGACCAGGATACCAAAGGCGGCGCGATCGCTTTTGGCCGGCGACTCTATAAGGAGTTGTTCGGCAACATCGGGTACCGGTACGAGTGGGACCGGATCTTTAATGTCGCCGACACTGCGCCTCAGTTGATCAAGGATCAAAAAGGGACAAATTCCACCGGGAGGGTTTCTGTCGGTTTTACACTGAACCTCACGGACAACCGCCTCGATCCGACTGCGGGCTTCACTGGGGCTGCCACGTATCAGATTGCCGGGACGTTTCTAGGCGGAGGGAATAAGTTCAATCGCTTCAACCTCGATCTGGGTTATTACCAACCGCTGGTGTGGAAGCTGGTCGGGCATGTCCGCGGGAACTTGATTGTGGCGGAGCCCTACGGCGCGACGAAGTTGCCGGTTCAGGAGCGAATCTACCTCGGCGGTACTACCACTGTTCGAGGGTTTAAGACCTTCTACCTGAGTCCTACCGAGACCGTGACGGACGCCAGTGGTGTGAAGCGCGAGGAGCGGATCGGCGGCAATAAGGCTCTCTATTTCAACAACGAAGTCATGTTTCCCATCTATGAGCCGTTGGGTCTGAAGGGAATGGTCTTTTTCGATGCGGGCAATGCCTTCAAAGAGGGGGAAAGCCTTTCGCTCACCGATCTGCGACCGACTGCCGGGGGCGGCGTTCGCGTTGCCACACCCTTTGGTCTGGTGCGGATTGAGTGGGGTCTCAACCTGGATAAGCGGCCAGGAGAGTCGAGCAGCGCCGTGCACTTGACGATGGGTTCGACGTTTTAGCGTGGGGAGGACACGAGGGATGATGCGTACGATATGCGGTTGGCGATGGCGGCTGTTCTGGGGGGCTGCGGCGGTTGTGTTGACGGCATCCGTAAGCTGGGCCGCGGATCCCCCGGTACGATTCGGGTTTGTCGACCTTCAGGCGGTGATTACGCAGTCGAAAGAGGGACAGGCCGCGATGGATAAGGTTAAGGCAGAGGCGGCCGAGAAACAGAAAGAGATCACCGCGAAAGAGGCCGAGATCAAGCAGATGGACGCGGACCTTCAGAAACAGGCCGCCGCCATGAGCGAGGCTGCCAAGAAGGACCGGGAGGAAGAGATTCGACGTAAGCTGCGTGATCTCAAGCGCGTGACCGAAGATGTCAATCGTGACTTGGCCAAGCGGGAAGGCGAGATGGTGAATGATCTGCTCAAGGATCTCACGACTGTGATCCGGGACTACGGCAAAGACAAAGGATATACCCTCATCGTTGAGAAGGGACAGAGCGGTGTAATCTACGGCAACGACGCGGCCGACCTCACCAAAGAGATCCTCGAGCGCTACAATACCCGCCGAAGTAAAAAGTAGTTGTCGTGATGCAACTGAGGGAGCTGGCTGAAAAGCTGAACTGCCGGCTGGTCGGTGACGGTGAGATCGAGGTCCATCATCTCGCTCCGCTGCATGAGGCGGGTGAGGGCGACCTAGTCTTTGTGGCGAACAGCCGTGACCTGCCCAAGCTGGAGGCGAGCAAGGCTTCTGCCGTCATCGCGCGCGAGGGAAGCCCGCCCTGCTCCAAGCCGGCGTTACTGGCCAACGACCCGTATCTCGCTTTTGTCGAGGCCCTCTGTCTCTTCTACACCCCAGACCGCCCAACGCCAGGCGTCCATCCATCCAGTATTGTACAGGAGGGCGCACGGCTGGCCGAGGATGTGGCAATCGGGCCGCTTGCAGTGGTTGAGGCGGGCGTGACAATCGGTCGGGGGAGTGTCGTGGGCGCCCAGGTCTACATCGGGGAAGGTTGCCGTATCGGCGCCGGCTGTCGGCTCCACCCGCAGGTGATGATCCGCGAGGGTGTCGAGATCGGCGATCGAGTAACCATCCACAGTGGGACTGTCATCGGGAGCGATGGTTTCGGCTATCTGAGAGACCGACAGGGGAATCGGATCAAGATCCCACAGGTGGGGCGAGTCATCATCGAGGATGATGTCGAGATCGGCGCCAATGTCACAGTCGATCGAGCGACCATAGGAGCGACGAGGATCAGGCGCGGGACCAAGATTGATAATCTGGTCCAGATCGCGCACAACGTTGTTGTAGGAGCCGATACGGTGATTGCGGCTCTGAGCGGCATCTCCGGCAGTGTGAAGATCGGAGATCGGGTGACGCTGGCCGGCCAAGTCGGGATCGTCGATCATATCGATATTGGCGACGATGTCACCGTGGGGGCGCAGGCTGGAGTTGCGAAGAGTCTGCCGTCCGGAAGCGTTGTGCTCGGATCTCCCGCCGTTCCGCATCTTGTGTTTAAACGGAGTGTTGCCGCAGTACGTCGACTCCCTCGTATCCTGAATACGCTGAAGCGCATTGAGGGGCGTCTGGCATCGTTGGAACGCGCTGTTGGTGAGAGGGAAGAAAAGGCGCAGTCTGCTCAGCCGGTTCCCGAGTGTTTGAACCGGGAATCGACGTCCGAAGGGAGGCCCCATTGATAGATATTCGACAGATTCAGGGGATGCTTCCCCACCGTTATCCTTTCCTCCTGGTCGATAGGATTCTCGAAATCGAGCCTGGAAAGAGGGTGGTGGGACTCAAGAACGTGACCATTAACGAGGCGTTCTTTCAGGGTCACTTTCCGGGGCAACCGGTCATGCCCGGCGTGCTGGTGATCGAGGCGATGGCACAGGTCGGAGGCGTCCTGCTGATGCGGACACTGAACGTCAGCGCCGAAAAGAAGCTCGTCTATTTTACCGGCATCGACCGCGCCAAGTTTCGCAGGCCCGTACTACCGGGTGATCAGGTGAGATTCGAGATCGAACTGCTCCAACTCAGAGGCCGGAACTGTCGAATGCAAGCCATGGCCTTTGTGCAGGATAAGTTAGCTGCGGAGGCCGAGTTATCGTGCATGGTTGTTGACCGGGAATCGCCGAACCTCCCTCCCGGCGTTCCCGCCGCGATGGGGGAATAATGGCACAGATTCATCCGTCAGCGGTCGTTGCCCCTGAGGCCAAACTGGCGTCGGACTGTTGCGTCGGCGCCTTTTCAACTGTCGGTCCTGACGTTATTATGGGGTCAGGGACCGTCATTGGCTCGCATGTCCTCATCGAGGGGATCACGGAGATCGGAGAGCGGTGCCAGATTTTCTCTCACGTCGTCCTCGGCGCCGCCCCTCAGATCTTCCAGGACAGGAGCGAGAAAACCAGATTGGTGATCCGTGACGAGACAATCATCCGGGAGTTTGCGTCGGTTCATCGCGGCTCAGTTAAAGGCAGAGGGGTTACGGTATTGGGATGTCGGAACTACATCATGGCCTATGCCCACATTGCGCACGATTGTCTTTTGCACGATGACGTCGTAGTGGCCAGTCAGGCCGGACTGGCCGGCCACGTTGAAGTCGAATCCAGAGCGGTGATTGGTGGGCAGGCAGGAATCCATCAGTTCGTTCGTATCGGACAATATGCCATGGTCGGTGCTTGCGCCGCGGTGTCACAGGATATCCCGCCTTTTATGATGGCCCACGGAAATCGCGCAAAGTGCTACGGTTTGAATACGGTAGGGCTCCGCCGCCATGGCATTTCTGAGGAGGCGATCCTTCGTCTCAAGCAAGCCTATCGATTGCTCTTCCTGTCCCACCTCAATACGTCCCAGGCTCTGGAAAGGATTGCATCGGAGGTGGCCTCCTGCCCGGAGATCGATAGTCTAATGCATTTCATCAAATTATCAGCTAGAGGGATCGCCCGTTGACAGTAGGTGCGTGGCGCCTGGTTATGGACACAGAACTTGGCGCCTGGAACATGGAACAGTAGTATATGGAACGTCTCGGGATCATAGCGGGCGGGGGCCCGCTTCCGGTCGTGGCTGCGCGGGACGCGCGCATGCAGGGGTTGAAGGTTGTGGCGGTGGCCGTCGAAGAGGCGGCCTCTACCGATCTGGCCGATGAGGTCGATGCGATCTGTTGGGTTGGAGCCGGACAGCTTGGACGGTTGATCTCGACACTGAAGCGTGAACATGTGACGGATGCGGTGATGCTTGGGAAGGTCCCGCTAGATCTTCTCTTCTCACGCGTGAAGATCGATCTGACCGGCCTGCTGTTCTATCTCAAGCTCAAAGATCGGCGCGGCGACACGATCCTTGCTGGTGTGAGCGATCTATTGGCAACGGAAGGAATTACACTGCACGATTGTCGGCGGTTCCTTTCTTCAATTGTATTACGGAAGGGAGTGCTGACGGCGCGGGCGCCTGGGCCGGCGGAGCAGCAGGATATCAGTTTTGGAAGAGAGTTGGCCCGGTCTATGGCGCAGTTGCGAATCGGCCAAACGGTCGTCGTGAAACGCCGAACGGTCCTCGCCGTGGAGGCGATTGAGGGAACTGATGCCGCTATCCGCCGGGGCGGCACACTCGGCAATGGGGGGGTCGTGGTTGTGAAGGTTGGTCGTCCCGACCAGGATATGCGCTTCGATCTCCCGGTGATTGGGCCGGAGACTGTTGCGGCCCTTGAAGATGCGGGCGCAACCGCGCTGGCCCTGGATGGCGACCATACCTTAATCCTCGAACGAGAGAAAGTAGTGGCGGCGGCCAATCGGCTTGGGATAGCGATCGTGGCAGACTAAAAGCAGCGGTGAGCGGTCAGCTATCAGCAGCTAGTTGTGAGCTCTAGCTGACTGCTGATCGCTGATAGCCGCTCTGCTGATGCTTTATGGGACAGATTCGGTATGAAGAACGGAAATAACGGAAAGCCGGTTCGAGTCGGCGTTGTGGGTGTAGGCTATGTGGGACATCACCACGCCAGGATCTATTCGGAGTTGCCGGGTGTTGAACTGGTTGGGGCGGTCGATATCGACGAGACCCGCTTGCGGGAGGTTGGGGGACGGCATCGTATCCAAGTGTGTCGCGATTACCGTGAACTCCTGGAAAGGGTAGATGCCGTCAGCGTGGCGGTACCGACCCTGCTGCACTACCCGATCGTCAAGGAGTTCCTGAAGCATGGCGTAGACGTCCTGGTGGAGAAACCGATTGCGCAGTTTCCCGCTCAGGCCGATGAACTGGTTGAAATTGCCAGGCATGACGGTCGAATCTTTCAGGTCGGTCATATCGAGCGATTCAACGGCGCAGTCAAGGCGCTCGAGGCCGTCGTGCGGAGCCCAGGCTTCATCGAATGCCACCGCCTTGGCCCGTTCGCTCACCGCAATACGGATGTTGATGTCGTCCTCGATTTGATGATCCACGACATCGACATTGTCCTGAACCTGATCAAGTCGCCTGTCGTCGCGGTGACGGCGGTCGGCGTTCCGGTGATCTCCGATCAGGTGGACATTGCGAATGCCCGGCTTGAGTTTGAATCGGGATGTGTCGCGAACCTGACCGCCAGCCGGGTGAGCGTCGAACGGGTTCGGCGAATACGGATCTTTCAGCGCGATACCTTCATCTCCCTTGATTATACCCAGCAAGAGATCACTGTGTACCATCGCATCCCGGGGGCGAGCGAGGCGGCTGTTGAAGCCGCCCCGACGATTGTGAAGGAAGAGATCCCGATTGATAAGGCAGAGCCGCTTCGAGTTGAGCTCGAAAGCTTTATCGAGTGCGTCCGGGCCAGGAAAAGACCACTGGTGTCGGGAGAGGAAGGACGAGATGCGCTGAAAGTCGCCTCCCAGATTGTGGAGCGATTGTAGACCAGATGCGAGCCGCCCGGATTCTGATCGTTGCAGGAGAATCCTCCGGAGATCTGCATGCCGCCGGTGTGGTTGCTGAGCTGCGGCGGCGCGCCCCGGACCTGACCATAGAGGGAATCGGGGGAGACCGGATGCGCCAGGCGGGCGTCCGCCTTCACGCGCATGCGGACGACCTGGCCGTGGTGGGCCTCGTCGAGGTGGCCGCCAGGCTCCCCGCGATCTGGCGGGCCTACCGGAGTATGATCCGGTACTTGCGCGACCGACGCCCGGATCTGGTGATCCTCGTGGATTTTCCGGACTTTAACCTGAGGCTCGCCCGCCGGGCGTTTCGACTCGGTATCCCGGTGGTCTACTTCATCAGTCCGCAGGTCTGGGCTTGGCGTGCGGGCCGGGTACGCTCGATTGCGAAGTATGTCCGACGGCTGCTGGTCATCTTTCCCTTTGAGGAGAGTTACTATCGCGAGAGGGGAGTCGAGGCGTTGTATGTCGGTCACCCGCTCCTGGATCGATTGACGTCGTTGCCCTCAATGGATGAGGCGCGTCGCCGTCTGGAGCTTGAGGGGGCCGCTCCAGTGTTGGGGCTGCTGCCTGGCAGCCGCGTGGGCGAACTTACGCGGCATCTGCCCGTCCTGTTGAGATCGGCCAAGCAACTGATGACGGAGCGGCCGGATTTGCGTGTCGTGATTGCCGCGGCCGATGGGCTTCCCCTTGACCTCATCGGGTCCTACTTGAACCGAGAGACCGTTCCGGCCCGAGTGGTACAGGGACGCACCAGCGAGGTCATGGCAGCCTCGGACCTGATTGTTGTGGCTTCCGGCACCGCAACCCTGGAAGCGGCCATTATCGGTGCTCCTATGGTGATTGTGTATCGTCTTGCATTGCTCTCGTGGATATTCGGTCGCCTGTTGATCAGAGTGCCGTATATCGGCATGGTGAATCTGGTGGCGGGGAAGAAGGTGGCGCCGGAGCTGATTCAATTTCATGCGACGCCGGAGCGGATCGCCGACGAAGCCCGCCGGCTGCTGCTGTCGGCGGAGTCCCGCTGCCGAATGCGGCAGGAGCTTCAGCAGATACGTGATCGATTGGGACCGCCGGGAGCCTTGGGCCGGACGGCAGATGCTATCCTTGAGTGCTTGCAGTCGGGCGTCCTGGAAGAGATGGTGGTCCAGAGCGGGTGATGGGGAAGTCGCGCTTCTCCCGAGCGGTCGGCGCGCTCAGGGAAGACCCCCGTGTTCTGCGAACAGTCCCATGGCTTGCTGCGGGGTTGATGCGATGCTTGTGTCGGTTGCTCCGAACGGTTCATGTGGGCCGCGCGTATCCGGAACACTGCTGGGCAAGAGGGGAGCGGATCATCGTCGCCTTCTGGCACGGCCGGCTTCTGATGATGCCGTTTGTCTATCCGGGAAAGCCTGGGGCGATTCTCATCAGCCAGCATCGGGATGGGGAGTATATCAGTCGAATCGCCACACGTCTTGGATTCGAGGTTATTCGAGGCTCAGCAACGCGAGGCGGGATGCGCGCCCTTAAGCAGATGATCCGCGCGATCAAGGGGAGACTGAACCTGGTGATCACCCCGGATGGCCCACAAGGGCCTAGAGCAAAGGTCAAGTCCGGTATCATCGAGATGGCGAGGCTTACGGGGGCCCCTGTAGTGCCGGTCAGTTTCAGCACCTCGCGGCGCCGATTCCTGAAGAGTTGGGACGCCTTCCTGGTACCGGTTCCGTTTTCCCGCGCCGTCTACATCTGGGGAGAACCGATCTATGTACCGCGGACGGCGACCAAGGATGAGGTGGCAAAGCACCAGGAAGCGCTTGAAGAACAACTGAATCTGCTCACCATGGAGGCCGATCATTACTTTGGAACGGATCGATGACGACCGGTAGGTCGGGATGTATGCTGCCTACTCCTTCCTGCTGACCCTCGTCCTGCTCGCCTGGTCGCCCGCCATCCTTTTCAAGGTGCTTCGACGTTCCTCCTACCGGGAAGGATGGTCGGAGCGCGTGGGTCGGTACCCTCGGACGCTGTTCTCGCGGCTGCGTGCGGTTCAGCCCGTTTGGATCCACGCGGTTTCGGTGGGGGAGGTCGGCGCCGCTTCGATCCTGGCGAAGTTCTGGACGACTCGACGGCCGACGCTCCCGCTTGTTGTCTCCACGGTGACCGGAACCGGACGAGAGGTCGCCAGACGTTTGCTGCCGCAGGCGGCGGCCGTGGTATACTTCCCAATCGATCTTCCGATGGTTGTTCACCGGGCCCTGGCTACGGTCAGGCCCCGCCTGATCCTGCTCACAGAGACGGAAATCTGGCCAAATTTCCTCCGTCACTGTGCGGCCGCGAAGATTCCGGTCGCCATCATCAATGGTCGGCTATCGACGCGCTCATTTTCACGCTACCGCCTCGTTCGGCCATTCATCCGCAGAGTCCTGCAGTGCGTTGACCTCTTTTGCATGCAAACCGACGCAGACGCGAAGCGGATTCTGGCGCTGGGCGCTGATCCTGAGCGGGTGTATGTCGTCGGCAACCTTAAGTTCGATGCTGTCCTCCACGCCGATACCTCATCGCTGGCCGACCAGTGGCGTCGGGAGCTTCAGATCGACGCCCGGCGACAGGTCCTGGTAGCGGGCAGCACGCATGCCGGCGAGGAGGAGGTACTACTCCAGGCCTTTCGCCGTCTGCGCGGAGAGTTCCCGGACCTCTTACTGATCCTGGCGCCGCGCCATCCGGAGCGGATCGCCCAGGTGGAAACAGCAGTCGCCGCCAATGGCCTGGCCGCCGTAAGACGAAGCACGCTCCCTCACGGAGGAAATGGCGCAAAGGAGGTGATCCTCCTGGACACCGTTGGTGAACTGTCAGGACTGTATGCGGTGGGGAGTATCAGCTTTGTCGGAGGGAGCCTGATATCCGGAGGTGGTCACAACCTGCTCGAACCGGCTCTGCATGGTCGTCCGGTTTTATTCGGTCCCCACATGGAGAATTTCGTTGAGGCGAGCGCCTACTTTGTCCAGCGGGGGGCGGCCATCCAGGTAAGTGATGCAGCGGACCTTGTCAGGCAGCTTGCGAGGCTCCTGCGCGATCCGGCCACGAGAGAAACGATGGGTCAGGCGGCAATGGCGGCGTTAGCGGCGCATCAAGGCGCGTGCGAGCGGACGGCGACCCTCCTGGAGCGGTTCGTTCTGTGAAAGGCATAGAGGCGCTTTCAATCTGGACGCTGCGCTGCATGGCGGCGAGTCCCGAACAATGGATCGCTCACGCCTGGCTGACGTGTTTGCGTCCGATGTCGCATGCGTACGGGGCAGCCGTCTCGCTTCGGACAGCGCTCTTTACCTCTGGCCTCGTCAGGACGCGCCGGCTTCCGGTCCCGGTGCTGAGCGTCGGAAACATCAGCGTCGGTGGAAGCGGGAAGACCCCGTTTGTTGAGATGTTGGCCCGCAGACTGCGAGAGCGGGGCGAGCGGGTCGTCATCATTTTGCGAGGATACCGGGGTGGTTCGACAAAGCCGACCGTCGTGAGCGATGGCCGCGGTGTGCGATGCGAGCCGCCGGTCGCGGCCGATGAGGCCTATCTGCTGGCCAGACATCTGCCGGGTGTTGCCGTCTTGACCGGAGCCGATCGATACCGGGTCGGCGAGGTCGCCCTTGAGCAGGTCGAGTGCGGCGTCATTATTCTGGACGACGGATTTCAACATCTCAGACTCCACCGCGATCTGGACATCGTGCTGGTTGACGCGGCTAATCCCTTTGGATACGGTCGGCTGTTGCCATCGGGTTTGTTGCGGGAGCGTCCGGACGCGATAGGGCGGGCCGACATGGTGGTGATGAGTCATGCGGACGTCGGACGCGACGCCGATGCGGCCATACGAGCGATCCGGCAATACGCGCCTGTTGCTCCGATTGTCCGGGCCGTCCACCGGCCTGTCGCGCTCGTCGACGGAAGGAGTGAAGCAGGCTTGGGGCTTGAGCATCTCGTCGGGCGACGGCTGTTAGTGGTCTCCGGCATCGCCAATCCGAGTCGGTTTGAAGCGATGCTTGTTCAGCTCGGCGCCTATGTTGCGGCTCATCGCATCTTTCCGGATCACCACCGTTATACTTCCGACGATCTGAAGATCATTCACGCAGCAGCTCAAGATGCCGACGCTTCCATGGTGGTCACCACAGAAAAGGATATGGTAAAATTAGCGCGCCTGACCGTCGTGAAGGCGGGCGTCCCGCTCTACGCTTTGTCGATTTCGCTTGAGTTAATTGAAGGGGCGGAGTTGCTGGACGCGATGTTGAACCGCCTGATGAGACCGAGCGCATCGTGAAGCCCAAGAACCGGGGCGGGGTTGCCGCCTATCTCGAATACCTCCTTGTGGCGGGACTTGCGAAAGGATTGTTCCACCTGCCGTCATCCATGGCGTACTCTATCGGCGAGGGGCTGGGTGCGGTCCTCTATCGTTGTGATCGCAAACATCGGTCGATCGCCCAGGACAACCTGCGCCTGGCCTTTCGTGGCGAGCTGTCCTCTCGAGAGATCGCTGAGCTTGCGCGTTCGACCTTCATCAATCTTGGCCGAACTGTGGTGGAGACCTGCCGGATTCTCAAGATCGATCGAGAGAATTTCCGGCAATTCATCGGGATCGAAGGGTATGAGCATTTCCAAGAGGCCAAGCGCCGGGGGAAAGGGATCATCTACATCACCGCGCACCTGGGATCGTGGGAACTGCTTCCGCTTGCGTCCGCCCTTCTGGGCGAGCCGTTGTCTATTGTGACACGCCCTCTGGATAACCCCTACCTTGACAGGGCCATCACCCGGTTGCGAACCGCCTGGGGAACGAGGGTATTACCCAAGAAGCTGGTCATGCCGGCGCTGATGCGGGCGCTGTGTCGCGGAGAGAGCATCGGGATTCTTATCGATCAAAACATCACCTGGAAAGAAGGAGTCTTTGTTGATTTCTTTGGCAGGCCGGCCTGCACGGCCCTCGCGCCTGCGCTCCTGGCCATGAGAACCGATGCATCGGTACTTCCGGCCGCCATTGTGCGGTGCGGACGGGACCGGCACACCATCCTTATAGAGAAAGAGATCCCCTTAATCAGAACAGGACGTCTGAAGGCGGACGTTGTTGCCAACACCGCCTCCTTCACCAAGGCTATCGAAGGGTTGGTCAGGAAGGAGCCCTCTCAGTGGTTCTGGGTCCACCGCAGATGGAAGACGCAACCGCGCGTCGAGTGCTCAACCCCCCACCCCCCACCCCCAACCCAGAAAAACTGGAACCCCGACCTATGAACCTCGCGACACTCTCTGTTCGGGCGACGTTCGAAGCCGACCGGTTGCGATCCATCCTGGTCGCAAGCCCGAATTGGCTGGGCGACGCGGTTCTCGCGCTTCCGGTGCTTGCGAACCTTCGCCGCTCCTTCCCTCACGCAAGAATCGGGCTCCTGGTACGTCCATGGCTGAGTCCGCTGTTTCGATCTTTGCCGTTTGTCGACGAACTTGTTGAGTTGCCGCGCAAGGGTGAGTTGATGTGGGCGGCGACCGCCCTGCGGCAACGACGGTTCGAATTGGCCCTGCTCTTACCGAATAGCTTTCGAACGGCGCTGATCAGCCGGCTGGCTGGGATTCCGCACCGGGTCGGGTATATGACTGATTGGCGGGGTCCTCTATTGACGGTGGGAGTGCGCCCCTCGACTGGGACGTTGCTGCATCAGGCAGACTCCTATCTCAGCCTGCTCCGAGCGCTGAAGTGGGATGCGTGGTTGCGTCCGACCGGGTTGCTGCTGCCGCCTGAGAGCGATGCCAAAGCGGAGAAGCTGCTCACCGAGTCGGGTCTCCTCCCTCACGCCAGAGTCATCGGTATCACCCCGGGGGCCAGCTACGGAACGGCAAAGCGCTGGCCGGCCGAACGATTTGCAGCCGTCGCCGATCGTCTGGAGGAGCGTCTCGGCACAGTGGCCTTGTTGTTCGGCTCGCCGCAGGAAGCGTCATTAACAAGAGTCGTTCGCCAGAGAATGCGCGGGGCAGCCATCGACTTCGGCGGGCGTACGACCCTGACTGAATTGGCCAGTCTACTTCGTCGGTGCGCGCTGCTCCTGACGAACGATACGGGGGCGATGCATCTGGCCTCTGCTCTGGGAACCCCGTGCCTCGCCCTGTTTGGTCCGACGGATCCACGCCGTACCGGACCTCTCGGCCTTGGCCACCAGGTTCTTCAGAATCCACCGTCCTGTAGTCCGTGTCGCTACCGCGACTGCCCTATCGATCATCGATGTATGCAGGGGGTGGATGTGGAGAGGGTTGTGGCCGCAGCGGAAGCCGTGCTCACCCGATCACCCATGATGGCCGAGACGGACGTCCGCCGCACCCCGGCGGTCTTTCTTGACCGGGACGGCACCATCAATGAGGAGGTGGGGGCGATTCAACGGCCGGACCTTATGAGACCAATTCCAGGGACGGCGGATGCATTGAAACGTCTTGGTGAGGCGGGGTATCTGCGGATCGTGGTCAGCAATCAAGCGCGGGTGGCCCGGGGGGACGCGACTGAAGAGCTGATTGACGCGACACATCAGCGACTTCTACAACTGCTCCAAGCCGATGGAGGGGAGATGGACGACTTTTACTACTGCCCTCACCACCCGCGAGAGGGGCGCTTTCCATACAGACGGGAGTGCCTGTGCCGAAAGCCTGCACCCGGGTTGATTCAGCAGGCGGCCTCTGAGCGGCAGGTAGATCTGGAGCGATCGTATGTAGTGGGAGATAAGGTGAGCGACATGCTGCTCGCGGATCGGATGGGTCTGCCGTCAGTACTGGTGCTGACCGGATACGGGCGCGAATCGTTGGAACGCCTTCATGCGGCGGGAGGTCCGATGCCCGCCCATACGGCAAACGATCTGTTGGGTGCCGCCGAGTGGATTGTGCAGAGGCGCGGCCTGGGATGACCGCCACGTCTTGGACCGACCCTGTGCCGATGGACCAGGTGCGGCGGATTCTTATCATCAAGCCGAGTTCGCTCGGTGACGTGGTGCACGCGCTCCCGTTTCTCAGCTCGCTCAGGCATCGGTACCCTGATCGATATATCGCGTGGCTGGTGGAGGAGGAGGCGGCGGAGCTGCTGCTGGGGCATCCCCTGCTGGATCGGGTCATCGTATCGGGTCGCAAACGATGGGGACTGGAGATACGGACCCCCTCACGCGGGTCGGCGGCGCTGCGGCAGATCGCCGCGCTGATCGCGGAGATCCGTGAAGGCCGGTATGACCTTGTGGTCGATTTACAGGGACTGCTGAAGAGCGCCCTGATGGTGATCTGCGCCGGCGCGCGGTTTCGGGTCGGCCTCGCGGGCGGCCGCGAAGGGAGCGGGCGCGCGTTAACTCACGTGGTGCCGCTTCCACCCGGGCCGCTGCACGCCGTAGATCGATATCTGGAGGCCGCCAGGTTCCTGGGTGTAGACCCGCTATCGAAGGCGTTCGTATTGCCTTCGCGTCCCGACGACGGGATGAAGGCGGACGCGCTCCTGGCTGAAGCCGGGGTCGGTCCGACTACGCCAGTCATCGCCCTCAATCCTCAGGCGCGTTGGCCGACGAAACTGTGGGGGGAGGAACAGTTCGCGCAGGCGGGGGAGATCCTGGCGCGTCGACATGGGGCGAAGATCGTGGTGATCGGATCATCCCTGGACCTTCCGGCCGCCAGGCGTCTGGTGCGCCGCATGAGCCCACCGCCGTTCGTAGCGGCCGGCCGAACGGACCTCAAGGTCCTGATCGCGCTTCTGAAGCGGATCGACCTCCTGGTAACGGTGGATTCCGGCCCCATGCACCTCGCGGCGGCGATTGGGACCCCCCTTGTCGCGCTCTTTGGTCCAACCGATCCCCGTCTGGTCGGTCCCTATGGGGGTAGTGGGGTCGTGCTCCGTGTTCCCCTTCCGTGTAGTCCCTGCTCGAAGCGGCGATGTGTGATTGAAGCGGATCGTCTGTGTATGCGCTCGATCTCGGTCGAGCAGGTGGTGGATGCCGCATCCACGTTCCTGACCACAGGTCTGGCGTGTCGGACCGGCCACAATCTGTCGTAATCAGTTTCGCAGGGTTTTAATACTTTGAAGATCGTGAGGAACTGACGATGATTCGACGGGCTGTCGTGGCCGGCTCGTTCTATCCGGGTACACCCGAGCGGTTGCGAGCGCAGGCTGCCGATCTGATCGCAGGGGACCTCCCAAAAGTGCGCGCGACCGGAGCTGTTGTTCCTCACGCCGGCTATATCTACTCCGGGAGAGTTGCCGGAGCTGTGTACGCCAGGCTCATCCTTCCCGATCTCGTTGTGATCCTTGGACCCAACCACACCGGTGTAGGAGCGGGGGTCGCGATCATGACCGACGGGATATGGGAGACACCCCTGGGACCGGTGCCCATCGATACAGAGTTGGCTCAGACTATCCTGCGGAACTCACAGACCATCGAGGAGGATGATCTCGGCCACCGGCGTGAGCACTCGATCGAGGTACAGCTTCCCTTGCTTCAGGCGTGCGGCCGACCCTTCTCCTTTGTGCCGATCTGCCTCTTCAGCAGCGAATATGCGGTCTGCCAGGATGTCGGGTTGGCGGTGGCTCGAGCCGTCGCGGGATCGAATCGATCGGTGCTGATATTGGCCAGCACCGACATGAGTCATTATGTGGGTAGGGAACAGGCCAAGATAAACGACCACCTCGCGATTGAGGCCATCGTAGCGTGCGATCCTCAACGGTTGCATCGAATTGTGCGAAGAGAGGGCATTACCATGTGCGGATTTCACCCGACGACCGCCTTACTGGTCGCCGCCCGAGCGCTCGGAGCTACTTCAGGCGAGTTGATCGCCTACGCCACCTCCGCCGACGTCACCAAGGATGACTCCAGCGTCGTCGGCTACGCCGGACTGATCGTGGCTTAGCGCTACGGCTCCACCCGGATCCGGCCATTCGGATCCTCGATGATTTCGCCGATGAGCGCGACGGCGGGTGTCTTATGCTCCCGCAGGCGCTGCATTAAAGCCGTAGTCCTGTCCTTGGGGACGGCGATCAGAAGGCCGCCGGAGGTCTGGGCATCACAGAGGATCAGTTGGGCCTCGGTGTGAATCTCCGGATCCCAGACGACAGCCCCTTGCAGTGATTCAAAATTGCGTTTTGTCCCGCCTGGGCAGATGCCATTCCGGACCAGATCCCAGGTCTCTGGGATAATCGGGACCTTTGAGAGCGATACCCGTGCTCCCACCTTGCTTCCCGCTGTCATCTCGTGGAGGTGGCCGAGCAGCCCAAACCCGGTGACATCGGTACAGGCGTGCGCACCCACCGCCACCATAGCCTCTGACGCGCCCTTATTCAGCGTAGCCATCAGAGCGACAGCCATATCAATAGTCGATTCTGTGACTTTACTGCGCTTGATGGCTGTGGTGATGATTCCTAAACCGAGGGGTTTGGTCAACACCAGATCGTCCCCGATGAGAGCGGTTGAGTTTTTGAAGATCTTCGCAGGATCGATCAGCCCGGTCACGACGAGGCCGTATTTCGGCTCCGGGTCGTCGATACTGTGCCCTCCGATAATTGGGGCCCCGGCTTCGCGAACTTTGTCGGCGCCGCCGCGAAGGATCTCTCCAAGGATGCTGAGCGGGAGCGAACCGACCGGGAAACCGACGATGTTGAGAGCGAAGAGTGGAGTAGCGCCCATCGCGTAGATGTCGCTCAGGGAGTTGGCGGCGGCGATCAGGCCGCAGCTATACGGGTCGTCGACTACGGGGGTGATGTAGTCAACGGTCTGAACGATCGCCTGTCCGCTATCGAGTTGGTAGACGGCGGCATCATCGGAAGTCTCCGCCCCGACAAGGATGCGAGGATCGTTAAATTGTGGAAGCCGGCCCAGCACCTGGGCCAGATCAGCAGGGCTGATCTTACACGCTCAGCCGGCCCCATGGGACAACGACGTCAGTCGGATCTGTTGGGCAGTCATGATTGAACTCCTTAAGGTTAAGGCGCTACGGGAAGGTTTCCGGCCCGCAGGCCAGATGGTTTGTGTTATCCTTCGATGGGTTCGTCTGCTGGACCCCGGCAATTCGCATAAGATACCGGACCACTGCAACACCAACAAGTCCGATCAGAATCCCCCAGATCGCTCCGCCCAGCACATCAAACGGGTAATGCGAGCCGACATAGACCCGGGAATACCCAACGAGAGCTGCTGCAGGGAGCCAGAGCCAACCTGATCGCGGGTAATTATAGTAAAGAAACACGGCCAAGGCAAACATGTTGCTGGCATGGTTGGAGGGAAAAGAGAATGAGACGATGCGCGTGGTGTCTCGAAGAGGGTGAAATGGCCTGGTCCGCTGGAACAGTTCCTTCAGGAGTTGGCTGGTTTCATCGGCGAGTAGAATGACGGCGATGGCGGCAAGCGCGATAATCCGGTCCCGTTTTGGACGGAAGAGCAATACATAACCAAGCAGGACGGCTGCCGGGAGGAGGAAGTTCCATTTGTTCGTGACGAAAGGCATCAAGAGGTCAAAGACCGGATTCCGCAGGCTTTTATTAATCAGGTAGAATCCGGCCTCATCCCACTCGCGCAGTATCTCCAGCCACGACAGAACAGGCATGCGTGGTTTCGCCGGTTACCGGTCGATCCGGTGCTGTGAGTGACCGACCAGGAACACGATCCCTCCGAGCCCGCTGCAGAGCGCTGTTACGGCGAACCAGAGCAAGGACAGACTGAGCGCGCCGGCGGCATCGAGGCCGACCTTGGCGAAAAGATACACGGCGCTTCCCTCGCGGAGCCCGAGACCCGCAATGGAGATCGGTAGCATCGAAATCACGCTCATCAACGGGATAAACAGGAAAAAATAGAGGAAAGGGACGGACAGGTTGAGCGCCAGTGAGATGAGATAGAAGATGGTGATCACCAGCGACTGCAAGACCAGTGAGAGCCCAAGCGCCGACAGGAGGGCGCTTCGGTGAGTCCAGTACTGTTGGATCGCTTCGTACAGCCGATGGACCGTGTCGTGAAATCTTCCAAGACCTATGACGTGAAGCAACCTGAAGAACAGTGCCTGGAGCCGATCGCTGAGCAGTGACGCGATAAGAGCGACCATCCCTGCCGCCGAGCCGGCCGTCAACCAGACGATAAGCGGATCGCTCACGTGAGCATATACGGGAATAATGGCGATGCAGGCGATGATGGCCAAAGCGACAAAGCCGGAGAGTCGCTCCACGAGGATAGAGGCCAACGATGCCTCGCGCCGATCCGTCAGTTGTGAGACCCGATAGCCGCGAACCAGATCGCCGCCGATAGCGGTAGGCAGCATCAGGTTGAAGAACATCCCCTCGTAGTACAGCAGGATGAGGCGCCAAAAGGGAAGGTAGATCTTTTCGGCCTGGAGCAGGCACCTCCAGCGTATCGTGCTGAGCAACTGAGCCACCAGATAGAGGAGAATGGATCCCACAAAGATCGGGATGCGCAAGGAGCGGAAGAGGGTACCGATGGCCTGTAGATCGGTCCGGGACAAGAGCAGAGCCAGTAGCGCGATGCTGACGGTAAGCTTCAACCCGAATTGCCACACCTTGGCCTGGGATCTATCGGTCGAGCTCACCATTGCCTCCTTCGGGTGTGGCACCATGGATAATCCGCTGAACCATATAGATCGGCTTGCGCTGCGTTTCATGATAGACTCGCGCCACCATTTCGCCGAGCAGGCCCATGCCCACCAGTTGCACTCCAAGAATCAGAAGGAGGATCGCAAGCAGCAAGAGCGGTCGCCCGCCGATCGGCTGGCCCAGGAGCAGTTTGAGGCCGGCCAGATACAGGAGCAATCCTCCGCCGGTGGCGCCTACAGCGAGTCCCAATCCTCCGAAAATCTGAATTGGGGACGTGCTGAATCGAAGCAGGAATTTGACGGCGATCAGGTCCAGGAGGACCCGCACCGTTCGGACAATGGAGTACTTGGAGCGTCCGAACCGCCTGGGACGGTGGTTCGTCTTGACCTCGGCGATGGCGATCCCCATCCAACTGGCAATGGCGGGAATAAACCGATGCAACTCGCCGTAGAGTCGGAGATTCTCTACCACTACCCGTCGATACGCCTTCAGGGTGCATCCGTAGTCATGAAGCCGCACGCCGGTTGTGATGGAAATAAGCCAGTTCGCAAGCATAGAGGGCAGCCGCCTTGAGAGGAAGGGATCCTTACGATCGGCCCTCCAGCCGCTGACGACATCGTAGTCGTTGATCAACTCCAGCAGCCTTGGGATATCGGTTGGATCGTTCTGAAGGTCCCCATCAAGCGTGACGATCACCTCACCGGTCGCGTGGTCAAAACCGGCGGACATGGCGGCAGTCTGACCGAAGTTCCGCCGGAGCGCCACGACCCACCATCGCGAGTCGTCCTTTACGATCGCCTCAAGATTGGCAAGCGTTCGGTCGGTGCTGCCGTCATCGACGGCGACCACCTCATACGACCGCCCAAGCCCACCCAGAGCCGCAACGATCTGCTCATGGAGGGGACGGACGTTGTCTTCCTCGTTACAAAAAGGAATCACGACCGACAGCCACGGCGACCGCTGAAGAGTGCTGTCCATAGCGCGTGGAGGTACGGTATCCCTCATCTAATACCCGAGCGGCTCAGCCGGAGGAAATCCCCGAAAGCCGTAACAGCGAAAAAGTGACCACGAGTGAAGGCCTGGCGACTGGCCGGCTGTCGATGAATAAGTCGGCCGTTCCGGCTGCACCGTGTCGAAGGAGCGAATGACGGCATCGGGCGGGTGCGGCTGATCCGTGACAAAGATGGCGTCCCAACCTCGAACTCCCTCGGTCCCTCCCCATACATCAAATTGATTCATTCGTCGTTGCCCGATTTGGATGTTGTGGGTTGCCGGGTGGGCCGGCACATAGAACATGATCTCACTGGCAACCTGATACCGGTCGCTGAAAAGGAATGTCGGTGTACTGCGACTCATCTCCTGATAGACAGCGCTGACCTGCGTTCCGAGCTCTGCCCATCCTCTGAGACGTTGAGTCAGATCAAGTCGACCGGGAAGCGGCAGCCCAACCGATGCAAGTGCGTGCGGAAAGTGTCCGATGGCGCTGACGAGGAACCCGGTTACCAACGCGCAGGCAAACAGCGCGCGACTGCGTGTCCATCGCCAGGTCGAGATACTGGAACCGGATGAGCCCAGTCGCCACCTGGCGACGGCAATCGCAGCGCCGACATAGGCCGGCGCGGCCCAATTCCCTTGTACCTTTGTCCACAGGCTGGTGACGAGACATGCGATCAGCAGGGGTGCCGAGGCGCAAAAGAGAAAAAGCGCCGTATCATCAGTGCGCCGGATGAGTCCGGTCCGTCCGACCTCCCAGAGGCCAATCATCAGCACAAGGAACAGGACGGGAGTGACGACACCGACCTGGGATGCCGCGAATTCTCCGAGACTCTTCAGCGGCATAACCGTATCTTTTCCTCCTCCAAGCTGTTCGAGGAGGTGACGAAGGGAGAGCATGTTGTGTGTCGCGCTCCAATAGATGACAGGGGTAAAGAGGAGGAGTCCTGCGCCAAGCGCGAGGTAGGGGCCCGGTTGTCGCAACCAGAACCGATGCTGTCCGGACAACGTCAGATACAGGAACGTCTGCGGCACGATGACTGCCATGGTATATTTGCTGAGCAGGCCAAGGCCAAGGCTGATCCCCGCCAGCAGCCACCAGCGGTGACCGTCTGACGTGAGCGCGCGGTGAATCAGCAGCAGCGTGAGAGACCAGAAGAATACCAGCGGCGCATCGATCGTCATTAAAATCGAACCCGCCTCGGCGAGGGGCATGGCGGCGAGGAGCAATACCGCTTCCAGACCCGCCAAACCGGAGCGACAGAGCCGAACGGTCAGCAGAAACGTCAGTAAGACCGTTCCGGTTGACAGCAGGACCGCCGGGAGCCGGACGAAGAACTCCGTATCGCCCCCCATTCGTGTGGACAGCGCGATGAGGTAGGCGACTATCGGTCCTTTGCTGTAGTAGCTCCAGTCCAGTCGCTTCGACCAGGTCCAATAGTGGGCTTCGTCCGGCGCCAGATTAAACCGGCCGGAGCTGATGAACCAGAGGTGAAAGACGGTGATACTGCACAGGAAAAGCAGAAACAATACCGACGCCTGCCGTCGAGTCGTCGGATACGCCCAATCCGCGAACGATTCCCCGGCGTCGTGGGTTTGCGGCAGGGAAAGCTCAGGAGAGGCGATTTTGAAGCGTACGATCTTTTTCCTCCACTTCAGAGGCCAGTGTCTCCTTGAATGATTGTAGCTTGCGCTGGAGGGCCTCATCAGACAGCGCTAAAATCCGCGCGGCCAGGATGCCGGCGTTCTTCGCTCCCGCTTCGCCGATGGCCATCGTTGCCACCGGAACGCCTCCCGGCATCTGGACGACGGAGAGGAGCGCGTCCAGCCCCTTCAGCGAGCTCGCAGCCAGCGGAACCCCGATAACCGGAAGGGTTGTTTGGCCCGCAATCACACCGGCGAGGTGGGCTGCGGCTCCCGCCCCGGCAATAATCACCTTGATTCCTCGCGCCTCGGCTTTCCGAATATAGTCCAGTGTTGCATCGAGGGAACGATGGGCGGAGGAGATTTTGAACTCGAACGGGATCCCAAATCGTTCCAGTGCTTTGCCGGTCAGTTCCATCACTGCCAGATCGGAATCGCTGCCCATCACGATTCCGACTACGGGGTGCGTTGCCATGCTGTGATCAGTGATCACCTGTCGCTCCTTTTCCTTGCGCTCCTGCCATCTCGATGATGAGGTGTGGTGTCCCGCCGTGATCACTCCCTGTCGAGAGCGCGCACACCAATATCGGTCCGGTAGTGTGCGCCCTCCCAATGGATCTTCTTCACCGCCCGGTAGGCGGTGGCGATTGCCTCCCGAATGTCCGGCCCGAGGCCGGTGATACCCAGCACCCGTCCGCCGCCGGTCACGACCTGGTCGTGTGCGCGACTTGTCCCGGCGTGAAAAATCATGACGCCGGGTTCGGCGGCCGCCTCCGTGAGGCCGGTGATCGGGACGCCCTGGTCGTACGGTCCGGGATAGCCCTTTGACGCCATGACGACACAGACGCTTGCGTCCGGTGTCCAGTCGATCGTCTGGTCCCGCAATCGGCCGTCTACGACCGCCTCCAGCAGCGGGACCAGATCGGACCTCATTCGCAGGAGCAGCGGCTGCGCTTCAGGATCGCCCAGCCTGGCGTTGAACTCGAGCACCTTAATCCCGCCGGCGCCGATCATCAGGCCGGCATACAGCACGCCTTTATACGGCCGCCCTTCGGCCGCCATCCCCGCGACGGCCGGGATCATGACGTGCTCCATGATCTGCCGGTGGATCGACTTGGTGATCACCGGCGCGGGAGAGTACGCGCCCATGCCGCCCGTATTGGGCCCCTGGTCGTCATTGAATGCGCGCTTATGGTCCTGGGACGATGCCAGCGGCAAGACGGCCTCTCCGTCGGTCAACGCATGGAAGGAGACCTCTTCCCCCTCCAGGTACTCCTCGATCACAATCCGCTCGCCGGCGTCTCCGAAGAGGCGCTTTTCCATGATCTTCTCAACCGCATCCATGGCCTCGGCCAGCTCGAAGCAGACGATGACACCCTTTCCCGCCGCCAGGCCATCGGCCTTCACGACCAGGGGGGTGCCGATCTCTTCGATATATCGCTTGGCCTCCTCCGACCGGTCGAATGTCTGAAAAAAACCGGTGGGGATGCGATGCTTCTTCATAAAGCTCTTCGCGAAGACCTTGCTCCCCTCGACGAGGGCGGCATCTTTCCGTGGTCCAAAGATACGCAACCCGCGGCGCTCGAATTCATCCACGATTCCAAGGGTGAGCGGCAACTCCGGCCCCACCACGGTGAGGTCGATCCGTGTCCGATCGGCGAAGTCGGCCAGGAGGCGGATGTCGGAGGCGCTGATCTGCACGCACTCGGCGACATCACTCATCCCGGCGTTTCCCGGCGCGGCCCAGATCTTCGTCACCTTCGGACTCTGAGCGATCTTCCACACGAGGGCGTGTTCTCTGCCGCCTGAACCGATCACGAGAATCTGCATCAACGTTCCTGTTTGTGTCGTCCCGGTCCGGGTATTAATGCCGGAAGTGTCGAATGCCGGTGAAGACCATCGCGATACCGGCTTCATCCGCCGCCTGAATGGCCTCCGCATCGCGGATGGAACCGCCCGGCTGGATAATCGCGGTCACGCCGGCGGCGGCGGCCGCGTCAACACCATCCCGAAACGGAAAGAAGGCGTCGGACGCAAGGACTGTTCCCTTGGTAGATGAGACGGCCTTCATGATGGCCAGCCGACAGGCATCAACCCGACTCATCTGTCCGGCGCCGATCCCTACCGTGGCGCACTCGTGTGAAAGGACGATCGCGTTCGACTTCACATGTTTTGCCACCTTCCAGGCAAAACGAAGCGCCCGCATCTCAGTCTCGGTGGGCTCGCGACGGGTCATGACGCACAGAGTATCGGGGTCAAGGTCGATCCGATCGCACTCCTGAACCAACATCCCGTGCGCGATCGGCCGCAACTCCAGGGCCGCTCGATCAGAGGGTGTCGTGGCCGGCCATGACTCAATCAGCAGCAGTCGGAGAGCCTTCTTCTCTTTGAGGATGGCGAGTGCCGCCTCGTGGTATCCCGGCGCAATGACCGCCTCTACGAAAGTTGCAGCGAGCTCGCGCGCGGTCTCGGCGTCCACCGGACGGTTGAGCCCGAGGACCCCGCCGTAGGCCGAGGTCGGATCTGCGGCCAGGGCGCGCTGATACGCCTCACTCAACCGGGAACCGATGCCGACACCACAGGGGTTCGAATGCTTGATAATGACGGCGACAGGTTCTTCAAACTCCGTCGCCAGGGCAAGCGCTGCGTCAAGGTCCAGAAAATTATTGAACGAGAGTTCCTTCCCCTGAAGCTGCTTCGCCCCCGCTGCAGAAGATTGACCCTCGAGGGCGTGACCATACAGGGCAGCCTGCTGGTGCGGGTTCTCACCATAACGAAGCGACTTCAGCTTGACGAAGCGAAGATCGAGGAGATCGGGGAGTACGGACTTGCCTACCGTATGACCTTGCCGCTCCAGGTACGCAGCGATCAGCGCGTCGTAACGAGCGACGCGCGCGAAGGCCTTCGCCGCCAAATGCGACCGGAGGGCTCGCGATAGACCGCCCTGTTCTTGCAACAGTTCCGTACCGATCCCAGTGTAATCGGCCGGATCAACAACGACCGCAACATCCTCGAAATTCTTGGCAGCAGCCCGAATAAGGCTTGGTCCGCCGATATCGATCTGCTCGATGGCCTCCCCCAGCGTGACGCCGTCCTTGGAGACGGTGGCCTCGAAGGGGTACAGGTTGACTACGACAAGCTCGATCGGTGCAATGCCAAGCTCTCGCAGTTGCCGCTGGTGCTCAGGATCGCATCGTCTCGCCAGGATACCGGCATGAATCTTCGGGTGGAGTGTTTTGACGCGCCCGTCCAACATTTCCGGGAAGCCTGTGATCTCCGCTACGTCTGTCACCGGGATACCGGCTTCCTGCAGGGCGCGAGCCGTTCCACCGGTCGAGACGATCTGGATGGACAGACTGTGTAGAGTCGACGCCAGCTCAACCAGCCCGGCCTTATCGGAGACGCTGATCAAGGCCCGCCGGACGTGCACCAGCCCCTTATCGGCTGTGGGTCTGTTTGAAATCGTCACGGATTGATGGCTCCCCAGGCCTGCTTTTCATATTGCTGCAGGGTGTCGGTTCCATGGCACAGCACCCGGCGCCCGCGAATCTCCAACCGTCCTTCGGCGAAGAGTTGAATTGCCCGCGCGTAGATCCGGTGTTCGTATGTGAGAATGCGGGCTGAGAAGGTTTCTTCGGAATCCTCGTCAAGCACGGGGACGACGGCCTGCATGATGATGGGACCGGTGTCGACGCCCTCGTCCACAAAGTGCACCGTGCAACCGGAGACCTTCGCGCCGTATCGAATCGCCTGGCGCTGGGCGTGCAGCCCGGCAAAGGCCGGGAGGAGCGCGGGATGAACATTCATGATCCTGTTCCGATATTCACGGATGAAATGGGGACTCAGCAGACGCATGAACCCGGCCAGGCAGACCAGCTCAACCTCTCGCTTGCGCAGTAGATCGACCACCGTTGCATCGAACTCTGCGCCTGTCGCGTGCAGGCGCGGATCGACGAATACCGCCTCAATCCCCTGCCTGCGGGCCAGCTCCAGCGCACGGGCGTCCGCCACGTCACTGATCACGATGGCGACAACCGCATTGATTGTCCCTGTCTCGCTGGCGTCAATGATCGCCTTCAGGTTACTCCCTCGACCGGAGACCAGTACGCCAAGCTGGAGCTTCTTTCCACCACTGACCATCAACCTGCTGCCCTGTTCCACCCGCCATCCCTGATGACCAAAATCGACACTTCAAGATAACAAAAAGCCCAGTGGGGAGCAAGCGGATAGAACGGTTCAGGCCTATCCTGGGTAAAGCTAGAGAACGAATGGCTGCTGGGTGGCCACATCGGTCTCGGTCTGAATGTTGTTCCGCTGAACAGTGACACGGTTGCTGGTATTTTTGTCGATCAGACCAAGAAACTCAAAGGATACCCTACTTGTTGTTGCTGAAGCCGGAAGTTGAGCACTAAGTACGGTGTCTCCGGATTCGCAGGGTTCGTGGTGGGGGGCCTCCCCTATCGGCAAGGGCGGATGGAATATCGGTTTTGGCGAAGTCTTCCCCTTTGAAGAGGAGTGGCTCGCCGGTTACCTTCGCGAGCGCATAGGCGAGGCAGTCACCGCTGAGCTATCCACGATCATTGCGTTAGCCCACGTTCGTCGCAAAAGAGCATGTCGTGATTTACGGGTGCGTTTTTGAGGAAGCCGGCGCAACGTCGGCCGATGGTAAGGAGGTCGGTAACGGTGGTGTCGCGCTTACGCTGTCTGCGGATGCGTTCCAGACGTTCCCGTATCGCTTCCGTCACCGCGTTGGTCATTGTCTCGCCTGTTTCCTTGGCAAGGGCTTGTACCAACGTGTGGGCCGTTGAGTCCTTGATATTCAGCGTCGCCATCGCATCCTCCTTTGGTAGATTAGAATCTACCTGTCTGCACCTTAATCGGGGTATACTGCTGCTTGATTGCAAAAGCGAGCAGCGCCCTTTACGTGGCTGGTGACATAATTCTGTAAATCTGGGGACACCACACCGATGACTCTCCCGACCGAACGGGTTGACACCGGATCGCGTCCGCCCCCCCGATCTTCCGCACGATCAGGATCGCCGGCCATATCGTGCCAGTCTCGCCGGGCCACTCTATCGCGTCAACGGTGCGGTGCCGGGGTGGTGTCCGATCCAACCCCACTCCACCCGGCTGAGTGTGGTGCCTCACGACTCGGCTGGTCCGGCCAGAGCGAGAGGCGAAGCACACCGCCGGGACACGCGTATGAACAGTGCCAATCTAACCCGGCGTGACTGGCGTGTGCGACATCCAGGACGACCATGCAAGGCGGCATCATGATAATGAGTACTGTGTCCCCGGAATTTTCCGTGACCCTTTGACCATGCGAGGGGTGGGCTCCCTGTGGGTGGGCGGAGTCCCTCCGCCGGCAGGGAGGGGCTGCTGCCGTCGGCGATCGAAGAGCCCGTCGTAGCCGCGCTGTTCATAGCGCCGCCTCCAGCGTCGCATCTGCCGATCCGAGATCCCCAGGATCTCCGCCGCCTGATACCACTTCAGTTGTCCATCCATCGCTCGCAGGATCACCTCTTGTACCTTCATCGCCAGTTCCACGGCGGAGGCGGGTAGCTGGGGGGTTCCCCCATGGTCTCCTCCTTGCTGAAAGAGACCGTAGTCTACCCCGTCTCCTGCGAAAGCGGACAGTTCACTTGCTACGAGGAGCGGACTTCACATGCTAACAACAAAGACCAAAAAAGTTCTTGACACGCGAAATATGGGATTGTATAACAAACACGACTAGTTCAATCGACTTACTGAGTATTTCGTAGGTGAGTGAAAATGAAGGTATCGACGAAAGGTGATTACGCGACACGGGCGATGCAGGATCTGGCGCTGCACT
>JAHFDH010000095.1 GCA_023249055.1 Candidatus Methylomirabilota bacterium | reverse complement strand
GTCAGCCGCGTCAGGGCTTCCCGATACTTGGCGTGGGTTCGCTCTACAATATCCGGGGGTAGTTCCGGTCCTGGTTCCTGCATATCCCAGGCAATCGACTTGAGATAATCCCGCACAAACTGCTTATCAAAGCTCGGTTGGGATCGACCAGAGGCATAGGTGTCGCACGGCCAGAAGCGGGAGGAGTCAGGGGTGAGCGCCTCGTCGATCAGGATGAGATTGCCGTCCAGCAGCCCGAATTCGAACTTGGTATCGGCGATGATGATCCCCCGCTCCAAGGCGTGTGCGCGGGCCCGCTCGTACAGGGCCAGACTCAGCTTTCGTACGCGCTCAGCCAAATCCACACCGAGTCGGACGGCCGCCTCGTCAAACGTGATGTTGACATCGTGCGCCCCCTGCTCCGCTTTCGTCGAAGGGGTAAAGAGGGGCGGGTCAAGTCGGCAGGACTCCAGCAATCCTGCGGGCAGCGGGATGCCGGACACGGTCCCTGTCTTCTGGTATTCCGCCCAGCCGGAGCCGGACAGGTAGCCTCGCACGATGCACTCGATGGACAGCGGCTGTGTCTTCTTGACCAGCATGCTCCGCCCCTCAAGCATCTCGCGGTAGGGTCGGCACGCCGGCGGGAAGGCATCCACCTCGGTAGCAAGCAGGTGGTTGGGTACCAGGTCCGCAGTCACGTGAAACCAGAATGTCGAAAGGGCTGTGAGGACCCTCCCCTTTCCCGGAATGCCTGTTGGCAGGACCACATCAAATGCCGAGATTCGATCCGTGGCGACCAGCAGTAGCCGATCCCCGAAGTCATAGATGTCCCGAACCTTCCCCCTTGCACAAAGCGTGAGTTCCGGGCACTCTGTGTTCAGCACAACCGGTTCAGGCATGTGAATCGAGATATTGCGCGTATCCATAGTTGGCTCGTGAGGCACATCCCTTGTAGCTGAGTGGGTTGATGTAACTGTCGATCAATAGCCCGTGTCGTCGCGGTCCAGCGTATTCTCTGCAATATGGCCGTTAGTGTGTAACAGTCTTGCTCTAAAGTCAAATAAAGTTATATGAGAAATATATGCCATATTGATAACTGTTTCTTTATAATACAACCATGACGTTTCATCAGCTTCGCGTCTTTCTGGCGGTCGCCAGACACGGCAGCTACTCCCGCGCGGCCGAGGAGCTGTTGTTGTCGCAGCCGGCCGTCTCGGCTCAGGTTCGAGAGCTGGAACGAGCCCTCGATGCGACCTTCTTCGAACGGGTCGGCAGGACTATCGTACTGACCGAGGCGGGTAAGGAACTTCTGGTCTACGCCGAACGAATCTGCGCGCTGACCGACGAGGCCAGGCTTGCGATGCAAGAGCTTGACGGCCTGAAGCGCGGACGGATCGCCATCGCCGCCGTCAGCACAGCCGGCGCCTATGTCCTGCCTTCATTGCTCGGGGCATTTCAGAAGCGGTACCCCGGCATCAGCATCAACCTTGAGGTGACCAACCGCGCGCTGGCACGAGACCGCCTCTTGCATAATGAGGTCGACCTCGTCGTCATGGGGCGCCCTCCCGAGGAGGTCCCGCATGTGGCCGAGCCGTTTCTCTCCGACGAAATCGTGGTTGTCGCCGCCCCATCTCATCCGCTGGCAACAGCCAGACGGATTCCAGTGGATCGCCTGGCCCAAGAGATCTTTATCGCGCGCGAGGTGGGATCAGGAACCCGTCTCAATGCGGATGAATTCTTCCGCCAGCAAGGCATGAAGCTGCGGGTCGGATTGGAGCTGGGGGATAACAGCGCGGTGAAGGAGGCAGTGGCGGTCGGGCTCGGCATCGCGCTGCTTTCCCGTCATGTCCTTCGCATGGAACTCGCGCTCAAGCGTCTGGTCGTGCTGGATGCTCAGGGGCTTCCCCTGCGGCGGCAGTGGTTTGTGGTGCATCGTGAAGATAAACACCTCAGTCGGGCGGCAATTGCGTTCAAGGCGTTCCTGCTGACATCGGCCGAAGCCATATTGGCAGCTCCAGGCCAGCCGCATCCGGCCAAAGGCCGCCCGCGCCGCTGAAGCATCGTGCGCGCCGGGGTGTCGCGGCCCGCACCCGATCCCTACCGTTCCGCCTTCTCTTCATCGCCGCGAACCGGGGCGATCCCAAGCTCACGAAGTTTCTTTCGCAGCGTGTTGCGGTTAATCCCGAGCAACTCAGCCGCCCGAAGCTGATTGCCACCGGTCCGCTCCAGGACGCGCAACAGGAGGGGTCGCTCGAGCGCGGCGAGGAAGTGCGCATACAGCTGTCCGTCCCGTTCCTGTTTCACACGGGACAGCTCGCCCGTAATGCCCTGCGACAGTAGCCGCTCAAACGACGATCTGCCGCTACGGACACCGAGTTCCTCTGCATGCAGCAGAGCGGCAGGCAAATGCTCCGGCAGGATGAGAGAGGTCGGAGCCAGCACACAGGCCCGCTTGACGGCGTTCTCCAGTTCGCGGACATTACCAGGCCAGCGATACGCCAGCATCAGTTCAAGCGTCTCCGGCGGCATCGTCTTTGGCTCCTGCTTCTGCTCTTCTGCAAAGCGGTGGAGGAAGTGGTTCACAAGCAGCGGCGTATCCTCGATGCGTTCTCGGAGAGGCGGCAGATTGATGGCCACGACGTTCAGGCGATAGTAGAGATCCTCCCGGAAGCGCTTCTGCGCGACGGCGGCTTCGAGATTTTGATTGGTGGCGGCGATGACCCTCACATCCGCAGCAAGCGACCGTTCGCCCCCCACCCGCTCAAACTGCCGTTCCTGGAGCACACGCAGGATCTTCGCTTGCAGGCCGATATCCATGTCCCCGATCTCATCAAGGAAGATGGTCCCGCCCTCAGCGAGTTCGAACTTGCCGCGTCGAAGGGCACTCGCGCCCGTAAAGGCACCCCGCTCATGGCCGAACAGCTCGCTCTCCAGAAGTTCACGAGGGATCGCGGCGCAGTTGACGGCGACAAACGGGCGCGCGGAGCGCCGGCTGTTGTAATGAATCGCTTTCGCCAACAGCTCCTTGCCGGTACCGCTCTCACCCCTGATAAGGACCGTGAGGTCGCTGGCGGCCATCTTGCCCACCAGCTTGAAGATCTGTTGCATGACCGGACAGAGGCCGACGACTCCTTCGAAGTCGAAGGGCCGGCCGCCGAGGGCCTCCATCTGCGCCACCCGCTCGGTCAGCTCGCGGATCTCAAACACTCGCTGCACCGCGATCACCAGCTCGCCGAAGTCAAACGGCTTGGTGATGTAGTCGTAGGCCCCGCGCTTCATCGCCTGAACCGCAGCCTGCAGTGTGCCGAAGGCGGTCATAATGATGACGGGAAGCCCAGGACGCGCCTCTTTGATCTTGCTCAGGGTCTCCAGCCCCTCGGCGCCCGGCATCTTGATATCCATCAGGACAAGATCGACACCCGGGTCTGTGGCCCGCGCGAGTCCTTCGATCCCATTTGCCGCCAGCACCACTCGATGTCCCTCGCGCTCAAGCGCCTTGCGCAGAGCCCAACGGATGCTTTCTTCGTCGTCAACAACGAGGATTTGTCGTGTCTGGGTCATGGCCTCACGCCTTACGCAGTTCCCTGAGATTCATTGTGAAACGAGACAGCTTCGGGCTGTTTCGCCAACGGAAGCCATACGCGAAATCGACTGCCCCTGCCCGGCGTGCTGGTCGCCTCCATCGCCCCGCCATGGTCCTCCACGATCCGAAGACAGATGGCCAGCCCCAATCCGGTCCCCCCTTCTTTTGTGGTGAAGAAAGGGGTGAACAGGCGGCGCTCGACCTCGGGATCGAACCCGCTCCCCTGATCGATAATGTCGGCCACGGCCACCGATCGGCCCCCGCAGCGCTTGGCCGAGCGCTCAAACCGCGTCTGAACGGTGAGGTCCCCTCCGCCGGGCATGGCCTCTACCCCATTACGGATCAGGTTCAGAAAAAGTTGTTGGATTTCAGAGGGATCAGCAAGTATTTCAGGGAGTTGCGGATCATACCAACGCTGAATCGTCACATTGGCGGCGCGTAGCGGCGCCCGCTCCAAAAAAAAGAGACCATCGAGGATCTCGTGCAGGTTGCACGAGCGGAGGACCGGACCTCGTGGCGTGGCAAACGACAGGAGCCGCTCGACGATGGCGCCGAGCCGATCGACCTCTTTCACGATAACCGAGGTATATTCCTTTAGAATGGAGGGAAAGTCAGGCTCGCCCTCCAGTAACTGCGCCGCCCCTCTCAGCCCGGCCAGCGGATTTCGGATCTCGTGAGCCACCCCTGCAGCCACCGTCCCGAGCGCGGCCAGGCGATCTGATCGCTGCAGACGCTCCTCAAGCTCCCTGATCCCCGTCTGGTCCCGGAGCGCCAGAACGGTGCCGCGCGCCTGTCCCATGCCATCGCTGATGAGAGAGGCCACGGCGCTGATGACCACCTGCGAACCATCGTGTCTCGTCAGCCTGACATCAAAATCAGCATGGGTCCGGCCGCTCTCCATGGTCTTCCGCACCAACTCCCGCAGCGAGCGATCATTCGGAAAGAGCTGCTCGAAGAGCCGACCGCGAAACATCTGAGCCGACAATCCCGTCAGCTCCTCCGCCGCCTGATTGATTGAGCGGATATGTCCATCCGGTTCGACAATGATGATACCGTCCTGCAGGCTTCCCAGCAAATCCTCATAATAGGCCCGCATCGACTCGATAGAGGCGCCAAGCTCCTCGCAACGTCGCCTGAGCCTTTTCAACTCCGACGTGCCGGGTTTGTCTGCCTTTTCAGACCCCCCTCCCATCCCGCACCTCTTCGGTAATGCCATACCGAATGATTTCTTGCACGATCACACACCAGCCCTGCTTCTTGACCTGACCACACACCCCGCCGCACACACCAAAGGACCGGCATCGGTAATTCTACCGGTCCGCACGGCCTGAAGGCTTTGTGCCTGCGCGCACCACTGGTGACGTCGCAGGCATCGCCGGTCGAATGAGCAAGGCGATTGAGAGGCACGTGATGACAGGAGGGTGAGGACCGGGCGTCAGATCACAGCCCGGTCAGTGCATCGAAACCAGTAGAACGGCTTACTAGTCCATCTGCCTGCGATGCACAAAAAAGCACAAGCTGTTGCCACGCTAGGCGGCAATCTAGGACTTACGGTGATGCTTTTGCTCGTGAGCCCGCTGGCTGTTGACGATCCAGTCTTCGATGGCCTCTTTTTTAAACCGCCAGACGTTCCCCAGCTTCCAAGCCGGGAGCGTCCCTTCCCGCGCCATCCGGTAGATCGTCGACTTGTTCAGCCGGAGGAAGCGAGCGACCTCCTCCAGGGTCATGATTGTTGGCCGTCGCTCCTGCTTTTGCATTCGCCCTCCCCCTTTCATCGCCTGGCTCCGCAGGCTCCATTGCCCGCCGTTGCCGTGTGTTGGTTGGTTGCTCCGCTTCGATCTCTCATTGGTATCACAGCGCGTAACTTTAAATGGCGAATACTGGCCTTGTCAAGTATTTTCTAACAGTACGGCTCCCGATGCCCCCGCTGAGCCTCCAAGTACGTTCTGATTGCGACGTGCGCAGATAAATCACGCCAAAGACAATTGACACGAATCAGGGGACAATGTTACTCCACTACGACGTTGGTCGTAGTGCGGAGCACGCCGGACACCCCCTGGATCTTTGAAATGATCGTGATCCCCAACGCGTTGATATCCGGCCCCTCCACAAAAGCGATGACATCGTGCGGACCGGTCACGGCGTGAGACAGCTTCACTCCGGGAATACCGGATATCTCTTTCGCTACGTCTTTGGACCGACCTGCTGCACACTCAAGGAAGACAAACGCGGAAACCGCCACTTTAACCCTCCTTCGAATGGGACGATGAACTTCATGTTTCTCATCGGCGCAACCAATACAGCTACGCATCCCCACGCCCCTGTAGTTCATCTAGCACTTTCGGAGCTACACCGCAACAAAAAAATACCGTCCGGCACACTTCATCGGTCCTCGCTGTACACCTTGTCATAAAGCAACCCTGGAACAGCGATAGACCGAACAATCACTTGTTTCTTCACGTCATTGCGAGCATCCGTAGGGTGCATGGCAATCTCCACGTTCTGCTACCGAAAGAGTGCGAGAATGCTTCGTCGCTACGCTCCTCGCAATGACATACGCGAGGGAGATTTTCGGCGCAACGATCCGACGCGACTCTATGTTTGGGAGCGCTAACCCTTGACATGGAGGCGCTCTTCATGCGACTGTCCGGGTGCGACAACTTCATGACCCCATATACCACGCTGAATTTGTGGGGGACGTATCCGTGGCACCGCCTGATCGACACACGCTCAGCGCCCTGATTGCACAGTTCCCCAGGGAGCGGACCTGGCTGCTGCCGGCACTACAGACGGCACAAGAGGCCGAGGGTTGGCTGAGTCCGGAGAGCCTCGTCGCTGTCGCCCTGTACCTGAAGGTACCCAAGAGCGAGGTGTATGGAGTCGCCACTCACTACCCGGAGTTCCGCCTTGTCAAGCCCGGATCCCGCCTCGTTCGAGTGTGTACGGGCGTGAGTTGTCGTATCCAGGGTGGTCAGACACTGCTCGATGCTCTGCAGGACCGCTTGGGGCTCAGGGTCGGCGAGACCTCGCCGGATCACTCCGTCACCCTCGAACAGACCGACTGCCTCTTCAGGTGTTCGATGGCCCCTGTGGTCGAGGTGGATCATCGCTGTTATGGACGAGTCGATGTTGCTCACCTCGACAGACTGCTCGAACCTCCTGCTCCCAGGAGATCTCCTGCTTCCGCCGTCTCTCTCGTAACACCGACCGGCGACACGCCACCGGCAACCCTCGAACAGCTCTCGGCACAATCGCTGACCCATGCCGATACAGGGCTCAGGCTCGTGGTCGGTGTGGGGAGTTGCAGCGAGTCGGTGGGGGCTGATCTCTTGATGGATCGGCTGGCAGAGGAAGTCCAGCGCCAAGGACTTGCGGCCCATGTCGTGGAGGGAGGCTGCAACGGCATGTGCTATGCCGCTCCCGTTGTGGAACTTCTCCGACCCGGCTGGCCAAGGATCACTCTCAAGGATGTTACGCTGGAGCACGTCCCCTCGTTGATCTCCGCGCTCAAGGCCGATCGCTGTCCCACTGGAATTGAGGCAGTAGCCTGGCAGGAGTCGTCCTGGCATGGGATTCCCGGTCTCGATCAGGAGCCATTCCTTCGCGGCCAGCATCGAGCTGTCCTTGAGCGCTGCGGCACAGTGGATGCGAACGACCTAGCCGACGCCCTGCGTCAGGGAAGCTACGCGAAGTTGGCTCGCATCCTTGAGCAGGCCGACCCGCTGGCCGTTATCAACGAGGTCAGAGCGTCGGGGCTTGCCGGGCGGGGCGGGGCATACTTCGGCCCCGCGCATAAATGGGAGGCTTGCCGCAACGCGACGGGCTCTCCCAAATTCCTAGTAATCAACGGCGAAGAAGGCGAACCCGGTATCTTCAAGGACCGCCACCTGATGGAGGGTGATCCCCATCGGCTGCTGGAAGGGATCCTCCTGGCGGCCTTCGCCTCCGGAGCCGACCGCGGCATTCTCTTCATCAACGGCGAAGCCGACCTCTCGAGACGACGGATGGAGTACGCACGTCAATCGGCTGCGGCTGCCGGATTGCTTGGCGAGCGGATTCTTGGAAGCGATTTCTCCTTTCACCTGGAGCTTCGGCGAGGAGCCGGCGGCTTTATCCTTGGAGAAGAGACGGCGCTCATGGAAGCCATCGAAGGCAAGCGCGCCATGCCCCGCCCCAAACCTCCATTTCCGGTGGAAGCAGGGCTGTGGGGCAGGCCGACGGTTATCAACAACGTGGAAACCCTCGCGGCCGTGCCGCTGATTGTAGATCGAGGAGCTGCGTGGTTTGCGGCTCTCGGCGGAGGGAAGGGAACGAAGCTCTTCGGCCTCTCCGGCCACCTCGCCAGACCTGGGATCGTGGAGGCGCCGA
>JAHFDH010000094.1 GCA_023249055.1 Candidatus Methylomirabilota bacterium | reverse complement strand
CCCCCGATAAGCGGGACGGCCACCAGAAACCCGAACATGGCCAGGCTGGGCACCGTCTGAACGATGTTGGCGAAGGCCAGAAGCGCCGTGCCCAGGCGAGGCCTCCGGGCCGCAACGATCCCGAGCGGCACGCCGATCATAATGGCCGTGGCGGTGGCCAGCAGCGTAAGCACGACATGCTGAGCCAGGGCGCCCAGCATTTCGGCGCGATGCGAGATCCAGAAGTCAATGAGATACACGGGATACGACCGGTACGGGCGGCAGCGCCTCGAGGAACATCCGGATCCGCGGATCGCCCGCGCGGGCGATTGCCTCTGGGGTGTCGAGCGCCACGAGCCGCCCCTCTGCCAGCACACCCAGCCTGGTGGCTAGGGCGAAGGCTTCACCCATGTCATGAGTCACCATCACGACCGTCTTGCGGACCCGCTCCTGAATGCGTCGGAATTCCCGGTGCATTTCGGACCGGGTGAGGGGATCGAGCGCGCCGAACGGCTCATCCATCAAGACCACGGGCGGATCGGCGGCAAGCGCCCGAGCGAACCCGACGCGCTGGCGTTGTCCTCCCGATAGCTCGTGTGGATATCGTCCTTCGTAACTTGCGGGATCAAGGCCCACGAGCTCCAGGAGTTCCGCGCAACGGGCGCGGATGCGGTCCGACGGCCACCCCTCAAGGTGCGGGACGACCGCGATGTTGCGGCTGATGGTCATGTGCGGAAACAACCCCACTTCTTGGAGCACATACCCGATTCGCCTGCGCAAGGCAATCGGGTCCCACTCTGTCGTCGCGCGGCCCTCGACCCGGACCTCGCCCCTGCTTGGCACGAGGAGGCGATTGATCAATCGAAGAACGGTCGTCTTGCCAACCCCGCTCCGGCCGACCAGCACGAGCACCTCGCCGCGCTCCACGGTGAAGCTGACATCTTCCAAGACGGCGACACCGCTAGAAAGCCGGTAGTGCACACGCTCGAATTCAATCGACGCTGGCATGCTGTCACCTTACCACGATCTGCGGGCTGGTGTCGGTGAGGGGGGAAGAACGGGTCAAGTAATCAATACATAGGGAAATTCAGGATGCGAGAAAAAGGCAAAACTGTTCCTGGGGGTCGGTGAAGCGAGACAAAACCTGGAATCCATGACAAGCGAGCAGTGACTCCATTTGCGACTGGGAATGCTTGTAGCAATTTTCCGTGTGGATGGTCTCACCCTGATGGAAATCGATGTCCAGTCCCAGATCGCCGATCCTTACGCGCTGGTCACGCAAGCTGACCAAGTGCATCTCAATGCGGTTGCGCTCATGATTGAATATAGCCCGATGCCGAAATGCAGCCAGATCGAATTTCGCAGATAATTCCCGATTGAGGCGCGCCAAGATGTTGAGGTTAAACTTAGCGGTGACACCCTGGGAATCATCGTAAGCCGCTTCGAGGACAGTGGGGTTCTTGAGCAGGTCAACCCCCAAAAGGAACCGGTCATCGGGTCGCAGGTGATGACGGAGCATGGTGAAAAACCGTGCAATCTCCTCCTCCGTAAAGTTGCCAACCGTGGACCCCAAAAAGGCTACTAACCGGGGTCCACTTGCATGTGTGGCGAGGTAACTCAGGCCATCCGCAAATTCGCCGACCAGCCCCACAATCCGCAGTCGGCGGTATTCTTGTAACAGTTGCCACACCCCGTTTTCCATGCCGCCCGGCGAAATATCAATCGCATAATAGGCGAGTTGCTCCTGCCGCGCGAGGCAAGGTTCAATCAGGTACCGGCTTTTCGTGGAGCTTCCGCTGCCCAATTCGACCAGGACCAGCTCCGAGGGGCACAGTTCGATGATTCGGGCGGCCTGGTTCTTCAGAATGGCCGTCTCCACTCGTGTCAAGTAATACTCGGGCAGGTTACAGATCTGCTCGAACAGTGCCATCCCTTCAGGGTCATAGAAATACTTACACGGAAGTGACTTGATGGGACCGGTGAGTTCCTGCCGGACATCTCGGGCCAGATTGTCCTGAGTGCTCCTGAGAGTGATGCTCGTATACCGTTCTGCGCTATTCATGTGGTCTACTTTTCGAGACTGCACGTGCGGAAGCCGGCCAGCACATCGCGGCGGTCTGGGGTGTAGAAATTCCGATAGGAATTTCGGATCAGGCGAGCCCGCGTGGCGAATGCTCCGCCGCGCAGGACTTTGTGCGTTCCCCCAAACCATGGCTTGGAGTACTCCTTGTACGGGTCGATGGTGAAACCAGGGAAGGGTTCAAAATCATCCGCAGTCCACTCCCACACGTTGCCGATCATCTGTCGGCAGCCGAAGGCACTGTCGCCAGCCGGGAGCCAGTTCACCGGAATACATCCCCCTGCACCGAGGTCGAGGTTTGCCCGTTCACGGATAGGAGGATCATCGCCCCAAGGGAACAGGCGTTTCTGCATCCGAATCGCCTGACCGTCAGCGGTCGGCTCGGTAGATACGGCCATCTCCCACTCCGCTTCTGTGGGTAGGCGGCGATTCGCCCATCGGCAGTATGCTTCTGCTTCGTACCAGTTGACATGGATCACAGGAAGGTGAGGCTCAAGCGGCACCACTTGGTCATACCGACGGTGGAGCCAGGCTTTGCCGTGAGCGCGCTGCCAGTAGACGGGATGCTTCGCGTTGACCCGCTCTCGCCAAGCCCAACCCGATTCGCTCCACAGTTCACGTCGCTCATAGCCGCCATCATCCGTGAACTCGGCAAACTCGGCGTTGGTCGCTGGTACCCGCGAGATCCGGAACGGTCGAACCTGCACCGGGTGCGCCCATTTCTCGTTATCGAAAACGAAGGGCAAATCCCGCGTCCCGCCGAGCATGTAGGTACCACCTGATATGTCCGCATCTCCTGGGCAAGGACCGGCGACCTTGTGGCCGATCGACAATCCGCTTCCATGGGAACTCGCTAGCGGGGGAGGAGGATACCCCAGCGTTTGGCGGGTATAGGTGAATGCCTCGTCATGCATGTCCTCGTGAAATGTCACCAGGTGAAAGAAATAGCTCTCCACATCATTCAACGGTTTGCTGGCAATCCGCTCAAGAACGCGGTCCAGGACCTGCTCCATGAATCTTATCGTCTCAGCCCGAGAAGGCAAGGGCAGAGCCCAGCGATCGTCGTGTGGAACTCGGGCGGAATCGTAGAGACTATCTCCATTCTTCAGAATCGGCTCTTCGCCTCCCACGTGACGAAGCACCCAGTACTCCTGGAACCAGGCGATGTGTCCGATCTCCCACAGCAGAGGGTTCACGATCGGCAGACGCGGACCGATCAGTTGCTCATCGGTCAGATCTTCAACGAGAGCAAGCGTTCGCGCGCGAGCATCGGTCAACATCTTTGCCAGATCGTTAGCTGTCGTGTTCACGGCTCTGAGTGATCCTTTTGGTTCCTTACTTCGAGGGACTTGAATTGTTCGGAAGCAATGATAGTCGGGCGTCGTTCTTTGGTCCCCGCGTTCCCTTTGAGACTCCTTCTCCCCTCAAGGGAGAAGGCACAGAGATGAGGGGAAGGCTGGAGGGCAGGTATTTTCCCTCGCGTGACCTCAGGATAACGGTCTTTATGCCTCTGTCAAGAAAAACAGTAGACAATGTGTGGAAGAGCTTGCCGGAGGAACGCCGATCTTCTATACTCACTGGCCATGAGCGACCCAGCAGTTACTTCCACGACGCCTCCTCTTAAAATCCTGCCCGTGTATACCGGGGCTACCACCATCGACGAGGCCCTGGCCGATCCACGGGGGGCTCGTCTGCTCTGGCTAGAACTGTTAGTCAATGATCGTCTCGACCTCGGTCCGTGGCGGGGACGTCCCGAGGTTGAGGAGGCCTACAAGAAGGCCTGCCGGTGGTACACCACGTACCGGAGCGTGATCGAGGCCCTGCTGCCCCGCGCCCCACTCCCGGCTGAACCAGGTCCGGTGGATCCTCGCGACTACCGTCTGTTTGCAGAGGCGATCCGCTTTGTCGTCGCTCACGACTGAGGGACTCACCGAGCTCCTCGAAGAATACGTGCGTCGGACAGGCGCACCAGTAGATATTCTGCTGGTAGGAGGCCTCGCGCTCCAGGCATACGGTTACGCAGATCGGGCGACACAGGACGTGGATGGTGAAATGGCGGGGGACCCCGAGCCCCTCGTTAACTTCCTGCGAGAGCATCACATCCCCGCTGACCTCGGCGAGGACCTGTCCAGGTGGTCGGTCGTTGCCATGCCGCCTGGGTACCGTGAACGCGCCTCAGTGTTGCTCGAACAACCCGGCCTTCGTCTGAGGCTGCTGCACCCAATCGATTTCGTCATCGCGAAACTCCGGCGAGGGACCGACCTCGATCTGGATGATGCCGAGTATGTGACACGTTGCTTCGGCCTTACCCCCAAAGCTGTGGAGGAGGCTGCAGCGGCCGCCATCGCTGCCTCGCCGAAAGATACAGCGCTTTTTCTCTTTCGCACTACGGTCCAGGTGTTTTGTGCAAGGATGGCCGATCGACCTCACACGTCCTTATAGATGCCTCGGGTTACTTAGACGAGGCGGTTACTGAGGTAGGCGCTGAGGCAATCGACCACCGTCACGATCAGGTAGATGGCGAGGATCAGGGTGAGCAGCCGGTCCTCCAAAAAGAGGCTGATGGTGATCTGGATCTGCTGGCCGAGCCCCCCGGCGCCGACATAACCCAAAATGACAGCCTCCCGGATGTTGATCTCCCAGGGGTAGAGGATGCAAGCGACATACTCCGGCAGGACACGCGGTCGCGTCTATCGATCATGCATAACTGAGACGATAGCACCTTAACAAGCCACGTGATAAGGGAGATATCCCGCCATCAGCGCTTTCGTTTCAGCCGAGCCTTCAATTCTTCGATGGGAATCGTCGGCTGTCTGCGACGCGCCTGAACCATCCGCCAAAAGGTGGGATCGGTCTGGAGGATCACGGTCTCCCAGTCCTCACCTTCGACGCCGATGAGGACCGCTGCAGGCTTTCCGCGACGGGTGATGACCAGTCGATCTACCTGCGCCTCATCAAGGCATGGTTTGATCTTCTTCTGCAAATCGCGAACGGTGATCGTTTTCATAGAATCTCCTCCGTCCTCCTCCATGGCGGCTTCCTTCGGATTGCCCTGACATAGACGGTCCCTTCCTCCTCCGAGACATCGTAAAATATCCGGTACTCCCCGACGCGCAGTTCCCAAATGGGTGGCACAGCATCCCAGGGCGGGATCAGATTGACCAGAAGCTTCCTGTTTCTTGTCAGGGCGGTCGGTTCGTGAGCCAGTTGTGTTCCAATGGCCTCAAGGAGAATATTTTGGCGATACACCGAGAGCTTTCTCAGGTCAATGGCAACATCCCGCGCAAAGCGGATGACGTACATGTATATACCATTGCATATGCAAGAGCCCCTGTCAATCCGAATATCGCTCGAGCTTCAGCTCCAACGGTGGGAGATTGTGGGCCGCCCGTTTCTCTATGTTGTACCGTGCGCACATCTTGAGCTTCTTTCTGACTGTGCGGGGGACTGCGCTTATAGGAGGGGGAGGGCCTGTCCTGAGCCTGCCGAAGGGCTTGCCCTGTCCGACCAAGACATCAACCTAAGAAGAGTGCAGCAAGCGATGCCCGTACGAGTTCGACGGCGAACTAAATGAGAACCTGCCTCAACCGTGCTACTTCAGAGGATGCAGCATCTAGCGGAGGGGTCAAATGAGACGAGTTCTCAGATAGGCGCTCAGGTGATCGACTAGGGTGACGATAATGTAGATGGCGAGGATCAGGGTGAGGAGGCGGTGCTCCAAAAAGAGGCTGATGGCGATCTGGATCTGCTGGCCGAGCCCGCCGGCGCCGACGTAACCCAGGATGACCGCCTCTCTGATGTTCACTTCCCAGCGGTATAGGGTATAGGCAACGAACTCCGGCAGGACCTGGGGGAGGATGCCGTAAAACAGGATCTGAAGCCGGGTGGCGCCTGTCGCCTGGAGCGCCTCGATCGGTTGGGTCTCGACGTTCTCCACCACTTCCCCAAAGAGCCTTCCCAGGACCCCTCCGGTATGGATTCCCAGGGCGAGCATCCCGGGAAACGGGCCGAGGCCGACCGCAAAGACCAGGATCAGCGCCCAGACGATGTGCGGGACGGTCCGAAGGAGGTTCAAGGTGGACTTGGCGCCGAGGTAGAGCCCGGTACGGAGTACCCGAACCCACGGGCGGCTTCGTTCCATCTCGAAGAGCAGCCCAGCGAACATCAGGTTGCGGCTCGAAAAGAAGACCAATGCAAGGGCGATAACGACCGCCAGGATCGTGCCAAGAAACGAGATGGCAAAGGTCTCGAGGGTCCAGTATCCGGTCTTCAGGAGGAAGTCCTTTGAGAGATCAGGTGGAAAGAGGTTCTTGGCGTAGGTCCAGATCTGCGCTGCGCTCTCCCCGCCCAAGAGCCCGCGCAATGAGAACTCCGTTCCCACGTAGCTCCAGACCATGAGGGCAAGGAAGCCCGCCATGATCATCAGAGTGGAAGCGGAAAGGAGATCACGGCCCTTTGGCGGGGCCAGACGTGCGCCCTGCGTAACGGTGTTTGCCATCAGATGCGCTCCCGGCCCATGATGGCGCGCCTGGCCCTGGTGCTCAAGGCATCGACCCCGGCCACCATCACGAAGAGGATCGCGACCAGGGTGAAGACTTGGTTGAAGTTGAACATCCGCATCGAGATCTCGAGCTGCTGGCCGATCCCCCCGGCGCCCACGAATCCGAGGATGGCCGACGCCCGCACGGCGCACTCCCACCGGTAAAGCGTGTAGGACACTACGTTCGGTAGGGCCTGTGGCATCAGGCCGTAGAGGATGATCGTCAGCTTTGAGGCGCCAGTCGCCTGAAGTGCCTCAAGGGGTCCAGGATTCACATGGTCCAGGATCTCTGAGTAGACCTTGCCAAGCATCCCCGCATACGAGATCCCAATGGCCAGGACGCCGGGAAACGGTCCCAATCCGACGGCTCGGACAAACATGAAGGCCCACACGAATTCTGGGATGGTCCGGAACAGACTGAGGACCGCTCGGGCCAAAAGATAGGACGCCCTGTGCAGCATTGCCCGAGGCCGAGACGTAGCCATTTCTCGTTCGTTCAGGATTCCCTTGAAGGTCAGGGAACTCGTGGCAAGGAGCCCGACGGGGAATCCGATGGCCACGGCGATGAAAGTTCCCATCAGCGAGATCTGGATTGTTTCGAGGATCGGCCACCCCAGGAGGCTCAGGAAGCTCCAGGACAGGTCGGGCGGGAACATGCCGCTCACAAACTTCCAGATGTTGCGGCGTCCCTCCGCCTCTAACAGCAGAAGCGGATCGACCTGGGCGAGCCTGTAGCTTCCCACAAACGTCAGGAGGAACAGGACGGAAAAGATAACCGGAAAATAGGACGAACGCCTAGTCCCGTTCCAATTTGTTTTCGTGAACGTCAGAGAATCAGGGGGCAAGGCGTTACCTCAGCTTCCGTGTGAGCTTCTCTTGGCGAGAAAAATTGGAACGGGACTAGCTGGTAAGGTGAGGCTGGCAGGAGCGGACGGGGCGTGGCTCCGCACGGCTGGGTACCTCCTCTGCGGTCTCGACCTCGCTTCCGGCATACAGGGCGGACAGATGATCATCCGTCACCTCTGCGGCCGGCAGGTCGAACGAGATCTTCCCATCCCGGAGCCCGATGACTCGGGGGAAGTGAGCCAACGCCAGATCGACGCTGTGGAGATTCATGATAAGGGTTTTGCGGTAGGTCTCGCTAAGCTCGATCAGCAGCTTCACGATCCCTGCCGCCAGTGCGGGATCGACCGAGGAAACCGGCTCGTCGGCCAGGATCACTTCGGGATTCTGCACAAGCGTACGGGCAATCGCAACCCGCTGCTGCTGTCCACCTGATAATGTCTCGGTCCTATCGTACAGCTTCTCCGGGATGCCGACCTGGCTGAGTGCCTCATAGGCCAGCTCGGACTCCACCGGCCGGATCAGTGAGCGGACCG
>JAHFDH010000093.1 GCA_023249055.1 Candidatus Methylomirabilota bacterium | reverse complement strand
AGCAAGCTGATGATCGTCGTACCTTCCCGAATCTTCAGTAATTCCGCGGCGGTGGGCCGTTGGACCTTGATGATGACATCCGTGGCGGCAAGCAGCGCTTCGGCTGAGGGCTCTATCGTAGCGCCGGCCTCCTCATACTCTCCATTCCGGAAGCACGACCCTTCGCCCGCGCCGGACTCTACGCAGACCTCGACCCCTTTTTTAGCCAATCGCTTCACCGTTTCCGGGACGATCGCGACGCGCTTTTCTCCGGATTCGATCTCTTTCAGGACTGCGACCCTCATCTATCAGCTCTCTCAAATGGGGTTAGACTGTCGCCTTGCACGCGATCTTACTCCGATAAAAGTCAGACTGTCCGGGACTCCCGGATGCAACACACCTAATGGGCTCAGTAGATATTTTTTAGGCTAGAAGTGGCTATTGTGTTAGCCACTTGGGGCTGACATGCTATTACACCACCCGTGGCCGCAAAGTGTACTAAAACGGAACACCTGAGGTCAAGTACAAAAATCTTATGTTACGCCTTCCCTTCACCCGAATGCTTCTCGTCGCGTTTTTCTTTCTTCGGCGTCACATCAATAGTATCCTTTCCCGACAATGAATCCTTAAAGCCTCGAATAGCCTTTCCCAAGCCGCTGCCAAGCTCCGGTAGTCGTCGGGCACCAAAAAGAAGCACTACAATGACGAGAATAACTACCAATTCTTGAATCCCTAATCCAAACATTCGCTTTCCTCCTTTGCGGCTCCTTACGCGTAAAGGACCCGCTCATCATCACGCCGACGGGTCAGCTTCATACTATCGAAGTGCTCCAGAAAGGGGATCGCGAACTTCCTGCTCACCCCCAGGAGTTCCTTGAACTGCTGGACTGTAATAGCAGGTTGGGCCTTGAGTTGATTGAGGAGCATCTCCTTCGCACGGTTGTAGTGATCGCGGTGCAAATAGAGGTTATCTTTGATCTTGATGACTGTCCCCTCATCGGCAAGGCGACGAAAGATCGTGATCCCGGTCTTGCTGTCTGCGCCGGCTTCGGTAAGCGCCGACTCCAGGCCCGGCGGCTGAAAGCCCGCCTTTTGATAGATCGCGACTAATCGTTCTTTGACGGCCTGTTCCGGCGCTGAGAGGGTGGGGCGGTGATGGACAAGCCGCACCTTCTCCCGGTCGATGACGATCCGCTGCGTCTCTGCAAGACCCTGCAACAGGCGAGCGAACAGGACCGGCCCCACCTGACGGAGCTTGGACCGCAGCTCTTCCTTCGGCAGCCCGTCTTTGAGGGGTTCTTGTTTGTGGAACTCTTCCAGACGGGACAGGATTTCCGCCGTCAAGCGATCATAGCTTGACCGGTGGATGTAACCAAGATCGCCTTTCGCCCCCAACGCCACAGCCGCACCGGTCTCTATGAGGCGCGCGAGCTCCTGCTGCAGCGTGGTCTCATCCAGGCTGGCCGAGGTCCTGAGCGCATCCAGCATGATCGGCACCGGACCGGCTTGTAGCAGCAGGCGCTCGATCTGCTGACCCGATGTGCCGGTCTGCAGGACCTTGAGGTGTTCGAGCAACGGCGCCTTCGCCCGCCGCCGTACGGGAGGGTTCGGATCGAGGATGCTTCCGCCCCCGATCGTCAAGGCGGGCGAGTAGGTCCGGATCACATACCGGTCGCCGGCCAGGGCGCCGGTCATCGCCTCCAGTCGCACGTGGGCGAACGTCTCGTCACCGGGATTCAGCTCCTCGCGATCGAGCAGTACGACCCGAGCCAGAATCTCACTTGTGCCCAAGTGGAATCGGACCCTCGCCCGATTCCGCAAGGTACGCGGCGCGTCCTTCAGTAGGCCCAACGATACGTCGATGGTGATAGTAGGCTTCAGAGTGTCCGGAAAGGCCAGAAGATCGCCTCGATTGAGTTGATCGACTTCGATGCCGGGTACGTTGACGGCGATCCGCTGCCCGGCCCAGGCCTGTTCCACCGTCTGGCCGTGGACCTGAAGCCGCCGGACCCGCGAACGCAGCTCTGCAGGCAGGACGACCACTTCGTCCCCGACCCGCACTGTCCCCGACCACAGGGTCCCGGTCACGACAGTACCGAATCCTTTGATGGTAAAGACCCGATCGATCGGGAGACGAAAAATCCCGTCATGACGCTTCGGTTCGATTGTCTCGGCCGCCTCTCGGAGGACCGCCCTCAATTGAGGGAGTCCTTGTCCGGTGACAGCGGATACGGCAACGACGGGCGCGCCCTCAAGAAAGGTCCCGGCCAGGAACCCTTTCAGATCAGCCCGTACCATCTCCAGCCAATCGGGCTCGACAAGATCGACCTTCGTCAGCGCCACCACGCCCCGCTTGACCTGGAGCAGCTCACAGATATGGAGGTGCTCCCGCGTCTGAGGCATCACACCCTCGTCGGCGCCGATGACCAGCACCACCAGATCGATCCCGCCGACGCCCGCGAGCATGGTCTTGACGAACCGTTCATGTCCCGGAACGTCGACGATCCCGAGTTGGAGGTCGTCAGACAGGGCCAACTCGGCAAAGCCCAGCTCAATGGAGATCCCCCGCTCCTTCTCCTCCTTCAACCGGTCGCTATCGATACCGGTCAGGGCCTTCACAAGCGAGGTCTTCCCGTGATCGATATGGCCGGCCGTCCCGACAATAATGTGCTTCATCGTCACGCGGTCATCGTAACATACGGGGCTTCGTAGCGGCAAGGTTCGAACCACACCGGAAGCGGAAGATGCTTCAGGGGACGCGGACCTCGACAACCTCAGACGCAACGCTTTCGTTGCGTCTGGAAGAGGCGTCAACGGCGGTCACCGTGTAGAGGTATCGACCGCCTGATCGGACTGATCGATCGGTGAAGGTGGGCGATTTGAGCGGGGCGTCCGTCAGTCGGTGGGGGGGACGTTCCGGAGCATCGCTTCGATAGACGAGATAGCCCAGCAGGTCCGATTCCCGGTTAAACTCCCAGCTCAGCGAGACCACCAGGCCGGGCCCCACAACCGCCCGTACACCTTGTGGAGGGGCCGGAGGCGTCAGGTCGACCGGCGACACGCTCACCTCGCCGGACGGCAATCCCTCTTGCCAGGGCGGTTCCTGACTCTCGACTGCCGCCACGCGGTAGTAGTATATCTGATCGTTAACCAGGCCTGTATCGTGGAACTGCGTGCCCCGGACGGGCTCCCGATTGATCGGGGATGGATCGAATCGACCGGAGTTCGTGCCCCGATAGATATTGTACCGCGGGACTACTCCCAGCGGACTTGCATCAACTCGCCGGGTCGGCGCATCCCAGGAGAGGCGGACCGCGCGTTCGCCGGCCTCTGCTTGCAGGCTGGATGGGGCCTCAATGTCGACCGTCACCAGGGCGGTCGCTTCTGTTGACGGTGGCCCAATAATCCCTCGCCGACTTACCGACTCGATAGTGTAAGCATACCTGGCGCCCACCACCACGTCCTTATCGGTGAAGGCATACCGATTGCCTGATACGACGGCGTTGTCCGGCTTCTCGGCCCTCACGGTGGCAATGACCGAGTAGTCGGAGGTCTGAGGAGCCGTTTGCGCCCGGGAGACGTGGAACGTGGCTAGATATTTCAGCGCCGTGCCGTCGATATTGGTCGTCGGCCTCGGCCACGCGAGGATCACCGTACGGCTCCGCACAAGCGCCGTCAGGTCGGTCGGCGGCGACGGCTCCGCCAGGATCGGCACCACAGGGGGACCACTCTTGCCGCACCCGGAGAGCGCGAGTAAGCCAAGAGACGCCGCAACAACGATATGCCGAATCCGCATCTTATCGACTCCGAAGTCTGGTCTTGGCGGCTTTGATCGCCTTCTTCACCGCGCCTGTCGCGGTCCCGCCGGTAGCCGTCCGCCGCTCGATACAGGCCTCGAGCGCGATGTAGGCAAAGACATCCTTCTCACACAAAGGGGAGGCGGCCTGCAACTCCTTCAGCGACAGCTCCTCGAGTCGACACTGCCTGGCGAGCGCGCCTCGAACGAGCAGACCCACCACCTCGTGGGCCTGCCGGAACGGCATCCCCTTGCACACCAGATAGTCGGCCAGGTCGGTGGCGTTTAAGAATCCGCCCTCGGCCGCCTGCCGCATCCGATCCCCGCAAAACGAGAGACTGCGCACGAGCGATGCCATGACGACGAGCGTCGCCTTGGCAGACTCCACGCTGTCGAAGAGGGGCTCCTTGTCCTCCTGCAGATCGCGGTTGTAGCTGAGCGGCAGTCCTTTCATCACAGTGAGCAGCGCCACCAGGGCACCGAAGGCGCGGCCGGTCTTCCCTCGCGCCAGTTCCGCCACATCCGGGTTCTTTTTCTGGGGCATCATACTGGAACCGGTCGCAAAGGCATCGGGCAACTCGATAAACCCGAACTCTGCCGACGCCCACAAGACAATCTCTTCTGCCAGACGGGACAGGTGCGCCATCAGGAGCGCGCAAGCAAACAGCGGCTCAATGACAAAATCGCGGTCCGAGACCGCATCCAGCGAATTGGCCGACAGTTTCGGAAACCCAAGCGCCCTGGCGACAAAGCGACGATCGATCGGCAGGCCGACCCCCGCCAGCGCGCCTGAGCCAAGCGGCAGGACGTCAACCCGGCGAAGCGCATCCAGCAGTCGCTCGCGATCCCGTTCCAGCATCTCAACATAGGCCATCAGGTGATGCGCCAGGAGAATCGGCTGGGCCCGCTGCATGTGCGTATAGCCCGGCATGATCAGGTCAAGATGGGCTTCGGCCTGCGCGATGAGAGCCCGCTCGAGCCCTGCGATCAGATGGCGAACCTCCCCGATCTCATCCCGCAGATAGAGACGCAGATCGAGGGCCACCTGGTCATTCCGACTCCGGCCGGTGTGCAGCTTTGCGCCAGCCTCTCCCACCTTCTCGATCAGCCGGGCCTCGATCGCCATGTGAATGTCTTCCAACGAGGGGTCGAACCGAAACTCGCCGCGCTCGATCTCGCCCCCGATTTCCTGAAGCCCCGTCACGATCTTGTCGGTCTCGGCCTTGCTGAGCAAGCCGCACTTCGCCAGCATCCGCGCGTGTGCGACGCTGCCGGTAATATCGTACTTGTAGAGGCGGCGATCAAAGTGGATGGATGCAGTGTACGCTTCCACGCGGGGGTCGGTCGTCTGACTGAACCGCCCACCCCAAGGCTTTCGAGTCTTGGGTTTGGATTTCATCGTTCCGACCGTTTCCCTTTTGGACGAGCTGATCGCTGACTGCTGACGGCTGACAGCTTCTTTAGCGCCCGAATCCTGAGCCGTAATGCGTTCAAACGGATGAACCCCTCGGCGTCGGCCTGCCGGTACACCTGGTCCGCCTCAAATGTCGCAAAGGCCGGATCGTACAGCGAGGCTGCCGACTTGCGCCCCACGACCTCGCAGTTGCCCTTGTAGAGTTTGACGCGCGCCGTGCCGGTGACCCCCTGCTGCGACGCCTCGATCGTCTGCATCAGCAACTCCATCTCCGGGGAGAACCAGTAGCCGTAGTAGACCAGCTCCGAGAAGCGGGGGATGAGGGAGTCGCGGAGGTGCATCACCTCGCGATCCATCGTGAGTGATTCCACGGCACGATGGGCGGCATGCAGGATGGTTCCCCCAGGCGTCTCATACACCCCTCTCGACTTCATCCCGACGTAGCGATTTTCGACGATATCGACCCGGCCGATCCCGTGTTCGCCGCCGATCCTGTTCAAGCGCTGAAGCAGCCTCGCAGGCGAGAGACGCTTGCCGTCCAACGCCACAGGCCGACCATCACGGAATTCAACCTCGACATAGGTCGCGCGGTCCGGCGCCTGCTCCGGCGACACGCTCAGGACAAACATCTCATCCGGCGGCGCCTGCCACGGGTCCTCCAGGATCCCGCCTTCGAAGCTGATGTGAAATAGGTTCCGATCGGTGCTGTACGGCCGCGCCTTCGTGATCGGCACCGGAATGTCATGTCGCCTCGCGTAGGCAATCAGATCCGACCGCGACCCCAGGTCCCATTCGCGCCACGGCGCGATGATCCGGATGCGCGGATCGATGGCATAGTAGGCAAGCTCAAATCGGACCTGATCGTTTCCTTTCCCGGTCGCGCCATGCGCCACCGCGTCCGCACCCTCCTTTCGCGCCACCGCCATCTGGTGTTTCGCGATCAGCGGCCTCGCCATCGAGGTGCCGAGCAGGTAGCGTCCCTCATAGGCCGCATTTGCCTGCAGGCAGGGGAAGACGAAGTCGCGGACAAACTCTTCTCGCAGGTCTTTGATGTAGACCTTACTGGCACCAGTCTTGAGCGCTTTCTCGCGGACCGGCTCCAGTTCCTCGCCCTGTCCCAGGTCGGCGCAAAACGCGATCACCTCCGCCCGGTAGGTCTCGATCAGCCAGCGCAGAATCACCGACGTATCCAGCCCGCCAGAGTATGCCAAGACAATCTTCTTCACGCGCTTCGTTCCTGCGTGTGATCCCATATGAGATTTCATCACCCTCATCACAATACCCGATGCCCCAGCAGCGTCACCAGGATTGCCTTCTGGATGTGGAGGCGGTTCTCGGCCTCGTCGTAGACGATGGAATGCGGGCCGTCAAGGACCTCGTCGGTAATCTCTTCGCCCCGATGGGCCGGCAGGCAGTGCATGACCAGGACGCCGGGTTTGGCCTGTCGAACCAGCGCCGCGTCAAGCCGAAATCCCTGAAAGTCGTGCCGCCGCTTCGCCGCCTCTGCCTCCTGGCCCATGCTGGTCCAGACATCGGTGTACAGGACATCGGCCCCCCCTACCGCAGCCCGCGCATCGTTGAGCACCGTAATGCGCCCACCGGAGGCTTCGGCCTCCTGACGGGAGGCAGCCACGACGTCAGCGTCCGGCTCGTACCCTTTCGGACAGGCCACGCGCAGCTCAATGCCGGTCCTGGCTGCGCCGTACAGCCACGAATGACAGACGTTATTGCCGTCGCCGATGTAGGCCACCTTGACACCGTGCAACGTACCGCACTTTTCCTGAAGGGTGAAGAGATCCGCGAGGATCTGGCATGGATGGGTCAGATCGCTCAGGCCATTAATCACCGGGATCGCCGCATGGGCGGCCAGCTCCTCCACGGTCCGATGAGTAAACGTCCGCGCCACAATCCCATCGACCCATCGCTCAAGGTTCTTTGCCACATCCTTGACGGTTTCCCGTATCCCAAGCTGTATGTCAGCGGGCGCCAAATAAATGGCGCGACCGCCCAACTGGGTCATGCCGACATCGAACGTCACTCGAGTCCTGAGCGAGGGCTTCTCGAAGATCATGCCCAGCGTCTTACCGGGCAACAGCGGGTGGGCGATCCCCTTACGCTGTTGGGCTTTCAGGTCAGCAGTCAGGATAAACAGTGAGTCGATCTCGGAGGCCGTCAGGTCGCTGATCGACAAGAGGTCCTTCTTCATCGAGTCTCCTCCGCCATAACCAGATCGAGTATACGTATCGCCTCATCCACCTCAGGCTCGTCGATGATCAGCGGCGGCACGAAACGCAGGACGTGATCGCCGGCAACCAGAATAAGCAGACCGCGCTCGAGGCAGCGTTCGACGATCGGTCTGGCCGGCTTCGTCAGTTCCAGTGCAAGCATCAGCCCCTTGCCGCGGGCCTCTTTCACAAACGGGTATCGCGCGGCCAGTTGCTGCAGCCGTTCAAGGAAATAGGCGCCGATCTTTGCCGCGTGCTCCGGTAACCGCGCGTCGAGGATCTCAGTCAGGACCGTCAGGGCCACGGTCGTGATGAACGGGTTGCCACCAAAGGTCGAGGCGTGACTGCCCGGCACGAAGGCCGCTGCTACCGTCTCTTTCGCCAGCATTGCGCCGATGGGCAACCCTCCGCCCAGCCCCTTGGCAAGCGTCACAATGTCGGGCTGGATGCCCCAGTGCTCATAGGCGAACAGGCGTCCGGTCCGCCCCATCCCTGTCTGGACCTCATCCATCATCAGAAGGATCTCTCGCTCCGAACAGAGCTGTCGAAGGCCGGGCAGATAGTCATCGTCCGGAATCCTTACGCCCCCCTCGCCCTGGATCGGCTCTACCAGCACGGCACAGGTCCGGGAGTCGATCGCCCGCTCCGCCGCCGGCAGATCGTTGAACGGGATATGCTTGAAGCCCGGCAAGAGCGGCTCGA
>JAHFDH010000092.1 GCA_023249055.1 Candidatus Methylomirabilota bacterium | reverse complement strand
TCGATTTCGTTGCCTGGCGAAGAATTGCGTTTGCGATATCGTCAGCGCTCTGCCTCCTCGGAGTGATTTCGATCATTCAGATCGAACGCGGCGCGGCGAATCTCGGGATCGACTTTGCCGGCGGTACGTCTGTTCAACTGAAGTTCAACAAGCCGGTGGATCTCGGTCGGATCAGAGCGTTGCTGGCGGAGAACGGCCTGAAGGACAGTGAGCCGCAACAATTTGCGGGTGGGGACCGGATCATGGTCCGCTTGAAGCGAGCGGAGGATAGTCAGGTCGGAATGGCTCAGCGGGTGCAGGACATCTTTTCAAAGGGGTTGCCTGATAATCCGTTCGTTGTGGAAGGGACAAATGAGGTCGGGCCGGCCATAGGAAAGGATCTCCAAAAAGCCGCCTTGTGGGCTATTGCCATTTCTATGATCGGCATCATCGCCTATATCGCCTGGCGCTTCGAGTTCAAGTTCGGAGTGGCGGCGGCCATCGCCACACTCCATGATGTATTGGCGGTTATGGGATTATTTATGGTCTTGAATCGGGAGATTACCCTCCTGATTGTGACCGCGTTGCTCACCCTCGCCGGTTATTCGCTGACCGACACGGTGGTCGTGTTCGATCGAATTCGGGAGAATCTTCGGGAGCGGCGAAAGGAATCGCTTGGAGAGGTTATCAACATCAGTATCAATGAGGTCTTGAGCCGAACGATCGTGACGTCGCTGACGGTCCTTCTGGTCTTGCTCGCCCTCTTCATACTCGGCGGAGAGGTGCTCCACGATTTCTCTCTTGCGCTGATCGCCGGTGTCTGTGTCGGCACCTACTCGTCCTGGTTCGTGGCATCGCCCATTGTCTATGAGTGGCGCACGTGGGAGCGCGCCAGGCTGAAGGCTCCCGTCAAGGCCAAAGCGAAGGGATAAACATCAGATCTAACCGCAGTGCGGGCCTGCCTCCTCTTTTCCTCTTGACAACCTCTTTCGCCATAAGGTAATACCTTTAGCAAAGCCTGGATTGATCGATTTGGGCGGCAGCATCAAGCGTCCCAGGCTGGACATTCCACGCGACGGACCTGTACATATTGGAATGGCGACCGGTGCGGCGTTTCAGTCGGAATCTGGAGCCCGGAATATGGAACCTGGAACCGCTTATTCGCATCGGGAGATGGCCGAGGCCATATTCCGTGAAAGCGCCGGGCTCAAGCTGGCCTTTCTGGAAGGCCATCTGGATGTGGTGGCCCGGGCTGCCGGCGCCATCGCGGGGGCCTTGCGGGCCGGACGGAAGGTTTTGATCTTCGGCAACGGGGGGAGCGCGGCCGACGCCCAGCATCTCGCGGGCGAGTTGGTAAACCGTTTCCTGCTGGACCGGCCGGCGCTACCTGCTATTGCGCTGACCACCGACGGCTCGGTTTTGACAAGTATCAGCAACGATCGCGGCTATGCTCAGATCTTTACGCGTCAGATTGAAGCGCTGGGTTCGGCCGGCGATGTGGCCATCGGGATCAGTACGAGCGGCCTGTCTCCCAGTGTTGTGGCTGGAATTGAAACGGCAGGGAAGTTGCAGCTCTGTACCGTTGCGTTCACCGGCGGGGACGGGGGAAAGCTCGCCGGGCTGGCAGACTACGCATTCGTGGTCCCCTCGCGATCAACACCCAGGATTCAGGAGGTCCACGCAACGCTCGGTCACGCCCTCTGTCAACTGATTGAGGCCGAGCTGTTCGGCGTGCCACAGGTAAGGGAGAGCCCGTGAAAAGAGGGAACAGGTGGGTCGCTCTCGTCACGCTGAGTATCCTCCTTACGACCGCTATGACGGCTTGGGCGAGGTCTTCGCGTCCCGCGAAGAGCCGGGAAGATCTTACCCTCCCACCAGCAACCAGCATTTCCGTCCGGTACACGCAGGCAATTCGCGCGCAGACAGATCGCCCATCGGATGCGCCTGTGCCGACACGACAGACGGGTCGCTGGGGCGCGTCATCCGATCTCGACCGGTTTGTCACCGATCCTGACGCGTTGAGCGCCGCGTCGGCGCTGTTGATGGATGCCGAGACGGGCGCGATCCTGTTTGCCAGGCGCCACATGGAGCAGCGTTCCCCGGCCAGTACGACAAAGATCATGACGGCGCTTGTCATCCTGGAGGAGGGGCGACTGGACGAGCAGGTGGTGATCAGTGAGCGGGCGGCCGCTGTTGGCGGGACTGGTCTGGGGCTGAGACGCGGCCAGCGGGTCATGCTCCGGGATCTCTTATGGGCAATCCTGCTCAAATCCGCGAATGATGCCGCGATGGCGGCGGCCGAGCACGTCGGCGGGAGCGAAGAACAGTTTGTTGCCCGGATGAATGCGAAGGCGGCTGCTCTTGGGATGCAGGGAACGCATTTCGCGAATCCTCACGGACTTGACGACGCGGACCACTACTCAACCGCCTATGACTTGGCGATCCTTACCCGTCAGGCCTTGCGGAATCCGACATTCGCCCGTATGGTGCAGACTCGCGAGGCTTCACTGACCGTCCTGACCGGGCGGAACGGAAAGGTAGCCAAGCGAAAGATTGTTCGGACACACAATCAGCTTCTCGGACAGTTTTCCGGCGCAGACGGCGTCAAGACCGGCTATACCTCGCTGGCCGGTCGCTGTCTTGTGGCGTCGGCGACGCGCGGCGACCATCAACTGATCGCTGTGCTCCTCAACGACTCCAGGCGATGGGTTGAGGCCGCAGCGCTGTTGGAATATGGTTTTGCCGCTTTGGGCGGGCGGGTGTCCGGCGTTGGGGTGGCCGATGAGGGCTCCGCCGACATGCTCAAAGGCGAGGGGGGCTAAGGCCGGTTCCTGTTACAGCTACCCCGCATCCCGCTGTCCTCTGCTTTTCCTGTGGGAAACTTGCCGCCGACAGTTCCAGGGTCTGTTCGATCCATTCACCCGTTGTCTGCGTCAACGTCGATTCCATCCCGTCGAGCTGATAGCCGACAGTGTTCAATAGGGAGACAGCACCAGTTATGACCGGAACTGAGCGGCGGCTTACAGAGCGGGAAGCCCGGTTTGCGCTCGCTCTGATTCCCGAGGTCGGCTCGGCGACGTTTTACCGCCTGGTGCAGGCACTGGGTTCGGCCGAGGCTGTGCTCGGAGCAACAGTGGAGGCGCTGACGCAGGTGCCGGGCATCAGTCGGCAGGTTGCGCAAGCCATTACCTCCTTTCCGTGGCGGGATACCCGCGATCGGGAGCTGCGAGTCATCGAGGCAAGAGGTCTCGGTCTGGTGCGGTTCGGTGACGAGGGCTATCCGGAGCTGCTGGGAGCTATTCATTCCCCCCCGCCGATTCTCTATCTGCGGGGTACGATGAGACCGGAAGATCGGGTGGCCGTCGCGATTGTCGGCTCTCGAACGGCCAGCCCATACGGCAGCGCGATGGCCGAGCAGATCAGCGGAGAACTTGCGCCGCGAGGTGTGACGATTGTAAGCGGGATGGCCCGCGGGATTGATGCGGCGGCGCATCGAGGGGCGCTGCGCGCCGGCGGTCGGACTATCGCTGTGCTGGGATGCGGGCTTGGGGTGACCTATCCCGCTGAGCACGCAGAGCTCGCCGACCAGATTGCCGCACAGGGCGCCCTGATCAGCGAGTTTCCTATCTTCACGCCGCCCAAGCCGAGCCACTTCCCACGGCGCAACCGGATCATCAGCGGCCTGGCCCGCGGTGTTGTCGTCATTGAGGCCGGGATTGACAGTGGCGCATTGATTACCGCCAATTATGCGCTTGAACAGGGGCGTGATGTCTTTGCTGTTCCCGGGCAGGTGACATCCCGCCTCAGTCGCGGGTGTCACCAACTTATTAAGGCGGGCGCGAAATTGACGGAGGGCTGGGAGGATATCTGGGAGGATCTTGAGCCGCAGGTAGCGCCTGAAGCGCAGACCGTACTGGATCTGACCGCCGCGAGGAGTCCGCTTGAGCCGGAAGAGATGCTGGTCGTCGATACCCTGGAGGCCGGGCCGATGCAGATCGATGACCTGATCGGCCGGACTCAGCTACCGGTCGGACAGATGGCCTCGCTCCTGCTATCATTGATGCTCAAGGGTATCATTGAGGAGCTACCCGGCAAAAGTTTTGCCAAGCGGATTCGACCCGTAAAGAACAGGGTGTAGGGTCTAGGGTGGAGGGTGTAGATCTAAGAGACGCCCTCTGAACCCTATACCCTATACCCTACCCCCTATACCCTGTTTTTAGAGGGAGGAATAATAGAGCGTGTCAAAGTCATTGGTGGTGGTCGAGTCGCCCGCGAAGGCCAAGACGATCGGTAAATATCTCGGAAAGGGGTTCGTTGTTGAGGCCTCGATGGGTCACGTCCGGGACCTGCCCGCTAAGTCGTTGAGTATCGACGTCTCGCGCGACTTCGCCCCACAGTACGAGATTATCGCGGGGCGGGAAAAGGTGGTGTCGGTATTGAAGAAGGCGGCCAAGAGTGCCGATGCGATTTATCTGGCGGCCGATCCGGATCGGGAGGGAGAGGCCATCTGCTGGCACCTCCAGCAGGAGCTCGGCACCGCAAAAAAACCGGTCCACCGCGTGACCTTCAACGAGATCACGAAGAACGCAGTGCGAGAGGCATTTAACCATCCGTCAACCATAGACCAGCGGCTGGTCGACGCCCAGCAGGCCAGACGGATCCTGGATCGTCTGGTCGGCTACCAGATCAGTCCGCTTCTCTGGGACAAGGTGAAGCGCGGGCTGTCTGCCGGCCGGGTCCAGTCGGTTGCGCTGCGCCTCATCGTTGATCGAGAACGGGAGGCTAAGGCATTTGTCAAGACCGAGTACTGGTCGGTCGATGTGGCCTTGGAAGGCCGAACGCCCCCGGCATTTGTGGCGGGGCTGCACAAAATCGACGGCGAACGGGTGAACCTGCCGGATCAGGAGCAGACCGACCATGTTGTCCGAGAGCTGAAGCGGCAGGAGTTCCGGGTCACCGACCTGACCAAGAAAGAGAAGCGTCGCAATCCGGTTCCACCGTTTACGACCAGCAAACTGCAACAGGAAGCCGTTCGTAAGCTTCGCTTGACGGCCAGGCGGGCGATGCAGATCGCTCAACAACTGTATGAAGGGATCGAGATCGGCGAGGAAGGCGCGATCGGACTGATCACCTATATGCGGACCGACTCGGTCCGCGTCTCTCAGGAGGCCCAGGCGGAAGCGGCTCGCTATATTGCCGAGCGATTCGGGCCGGCGTTTGTGCCGGATCGACCGCCGGCCTATCGCAGCGGTCGCGGCGCCCAGGAGGCGCACGAAGCGATCCGCCCGACCTCGGTCTATCGGGATCCGGCATCGCTTCGACAGTTTCTGACGAAAGATCAATTGGCCCTCTACGCGTTGATCTGGAGTCGATTCGTGGCGTCTCAGATGCCGCCGGCCCTCTATGATGTCACCACTGCGACGATCCAGGGCGGACGATTCACTCTGCGGGCTGGGGGGCGCCATCAGCGATTCGCCGGTTTCATGCAGGTCTATATCGAGGGGAAGGACGAGGCGTCGGAGACCAAGCCGGCGGAGGCCAAGGATGAAACGGCCGAAGGGACGGCCGTCGAGGAGGAGGCCGAATTAACGCTTCCCCTTCTCGAGGTCGGCGAACAGTTGCGGTTGCTTGATGTGACCCCGGCCCAGCACTTCACGCAGCCGCCGCCCCGCTACACCGAGGCGACCCTGGTCAAGGAGTTGGAGGAGCGGGGGATTGGGCGCCCCAGCACCTACGCGGCCATTCTGAGCGTCATCCAGAACCGCGACTATGTGGTGAAGGCGCAGGGCAAATTCCGGCCTACTGAACTGGGCGGGATCGTCGTCGACCTGTTACTGGAGAGCTTCCCTCGTGTGATGGACTACGAGTTTACGGCCAGGATGGAGACCACCCTCGATGAGATCGAAGAGGGACAGAAGAACTGGATCGAGGAGATGCGCCGCTTCTACGAGCCATTTTCTCAATGGGTGAAAGAGGCTGCCGTCGGCATGCGGAATATCAAGGCGATGGAGGAAAAGACTGAGGAGATCTGCGAGCGGTGCGGCAGTCGAATGGTGATCCGCTGGGGTCGATTCGGCCGTTTCCTGGCGTGCTCCAACTATCCGGAGTGCAAGGGCACGCGCGAGTTGACAGCTGAACTGAAGGGCGAGCACGGGACGGATGAGGATGTCGATACCTCTGCCGAGGCCGCGGCGACACCCTGCGAAAACTGCGGACGGCCTATGGTGATGAAGCGCGGCCGGTTCGGACCTTTCCTGGGGTGCTCCGGATACCCTGAGTGCAAGACGATTCGGAAGCTATCGCCGGCGGAGGCCGCGAGCGCGCGGCCTGCGCCGCAGCCGACCGACGAGGTCTGCGAAAAATGCGGCAGCCCGATGGTGTTGCGGGAGGGACGATATGGCCGCTTCTTATCCTGCTCCACCTATCCTACCTGCAAGCACCTGAAGCCCATCTCGATCGGGGTCACGTGTCCGCAGTGCGGCAGCTCGCTTTCGGAGCGTCGCACCAAACGGGGACGGGTCTTCTATGGGTGTACTGCCTATCCCAAATGCGCCTTTGCCATCTGGGATCGTCCGGTTCCGGAGCCCTGCCCGCAGTGCGGGGCCGCTTTCCTGGTAGAGAAGAAGCTGAAAGGGGGCGGGGTGTCGATCCGTTGTGCTGCCAAAGACTGCACCTACGTACGGGAGACCGACGCGGCAGTACAGGCGAAAGCGTGACCGAGATCGTTGTGGTGGGCGGAGGGTTGGCCGGAAGCGAAGCGGCCTGGCAAGCGGCGGAGCGGGGCGCCCGCGTACGCCTCTACGAGATGCGGCCAGTCAACTTCACACCCGCCCACAAGACCGACCGGCTGGCCGAACTGGTCTGCAGCAACTCGCTGAAGTCAGATTCGCCCGATGATTGCCATGGCCTGCTGAAGCGGGAGCTCACCGCGTATGGGTCGGTGATCATGGCGGCAGCGCGCGCGCACACTGTTCCTGCCGGGTCGGCGCTGGCCGTTGACCGCGAGGCCTTTGCGACCGAGGTAACCGCGAGGCTCGCGCGACACCCGCGTATCACCATTGTTCGGGATGAGATCAAGGCGATTCCGGAAGAGAGGCCGGTAATTATTGCCACCGGTCCGTTGACATCCGACCGGCTGGCCGGCGCGCTGCGCGATCGCTTCGTACACTATCTGGCGTCAGCCGATTCGTCTGTCGATGCGCGTGATCTGCTCTACTTCTATGACGCCATCTCGCCGATCATTGCCGCCGAGTCTATCGATCGCACCGTGGCGTTTGCCGCCTCTCGCTACGACAAGGGAGGGGACGATTACCTGAACTGTCCGTTCACACGTCAGGAGTATCAACATTTTTGGGAGGCGATCCGATCCGCGGAGCTGGCGCCGGTCCGTCCGTTCGAAGAAGCGCGATATTTCGAAGGGTGCCTGCCGATTGAGGTGCTGGCGGCGCGTGGCGAGGATGTTTTGCGGTTTGGGCCGATGAAACCGGTGGGCCTGATCGAACCAAAGACCGGACACCGGCCCTACGCGGTTATGCAGCTTCGGCTGGAAAACCGGGAAGGCACTATGTATAACATGGTGGGGTTTCAGACACGCCTGAAGTGGGGCGAGCAGCGTCGGATTTTCCGTGCCATTCCCGGTCTCAGCGGCGCTGAATTCCTCCGATACGGATCCATCCATCGCAACACCTTCATCGCCGCGCCGGCACTGCTCCAGGAGACGATGCAATTCAAGGGGGATCCGGGAATCCTGCTGGCCGGGCAGCTTGCCGGCGTGGAGGGATACCTGGAGTCGGCCGGGACCGGACTCTTGGCTGGAGTCAACGCAGTCAAACTCCTGCACGGCGAGGATCCGATCGTACTACCGCCGACCACCGTCCTCGGGTCTCTCATCCGTCACATCTGCCACACAGATGCCCGCGACTTCCAGCCGATGAATGTGAACTTTGGCCTGCTACCTCCGCTTGATGAACCGATCCGGGCAAAGCGCGAAAGGCGGCAGACCCTCGCCGCCCGTGCCCTCTCCGACCTCCCGGATCTTCGCTGACCCGCCAGCCTCCTTACGCCGCCTCGAGTCGCCTCAGTTGCTTGAACCGATCCGTGGGGACGCGAGCAAGGTCGTATTGTGCCTGCTGGATCAGCCAGCTTTCGGCGCTCCCTCCGAAGACCTTCGACAGGCGTACGGCCATTTCCGGGGAGATGCCGCGCCTCCCGTTTACCAGTTCGGACAGGGTGGTACGCGTGACGCCGAGTGCCTCGGCGGCCTCGGTTATAGT